>CAYTUA010000377.1:0-10197 GCA_964440855.1 uncultured Lentimicrobiaceae bacterium | reverse complement strand
CACATGCCTGCCGCCTACGTTTTCGCCCGTACCCACCCAAATCACATGGGGATTGGTGGGGTCGATGGTGATGCATCCAATGGAATAAGAACCCTGATTATCAAAAATGGGGTTCCAGGTGGTGCCGGCATTTTCTGTTTTCCAAACGCCCCCTGAACCAACTGCAACATACCAGGTATGGCTGTTTTCGGGATGGATGGCTATATCGGCAATACGGCCCGACATCAGGGCAGGCCCGATGCTGCGGAATTTGAAACCGGATAAAACCTCCGGACTGAGTGGTTCGGGAGCGGTTGCCTTTTGGGAAAATCCCGGTTGTAGGGCCATCAAATGGCATGCAACAGTCAGTAAAACAATAAAAATGCTCTTCATGGGAAACTTATTTAGTTTTAATTTTAGGTGTATCAAGGCCGCAATTTAGTGATTCTTTTGAAAAAACATGCACAAAATGCTGTGATTTACGTGCCAATCGGGGCAAATTCGCTAAACCGAACTTATATCAAGTCATGTAAGTAAATGGGGGATATGTTTTAAAATTAGGAGCAAAACAAAAAGCAGCCGATTTTCTTTCTATATTTACATACTTAAAAGCCCTAATCCAATGACGTCCTTATTCTTTCAGATAACTCTGAAAAAACCAACAACCAATCAGGCTTAAAACAGGAAAGCTGTCATCTCATATATGGCAAGGCAAACATGAAAAAGATTTTACGATCATCTGATAGAAAATCAACTTACGCAATAAACATGAGCTCAAATTTTAAAGCCACATTGTTGCCGTTAGTACCAAAGAGATTGTGTTTTCAAGTATTGTGGAGCCCAAAGATAATGCTATGAATATGACAAAAAAGAAAACCTCTACATCCATGTACCAGGTGATTGATGCATGGATTGATATAGATGCAAAACCCCGTGAGGTATGGGATGTGCTTGTGGATTTCAAGTCATGGGAATCGTGGAACTCCTTTATTCCCCTGGCCGAAGGAAAGCTGCAAGTAGGTGAACGTATGCGTATCAAGGTGGTCCCTCCCGGATTGAAACCTATGACATTTAGGCCGGAAGTATATGAGGTGATTCCAGGCAAAAAAATTCTTTGGGGTGGAAGTTTTCTTAAGATTATTTATCGCGGAGATCATACTTTCCTGATCGAACCTGCTCCGGATGGCAAAACCCGATTTCGGCAAATTGAAAGATTCAGTGGCCCCATGGTTTTGTTTATGGGTGGCATGATCAAAAAAACGGAAGTCGGCTACCACCAAATGAATCTTGCTTTGAAAGAACAGGTAGAAAAAAACCTGAAAAAGCATAAACGCAAGTGCCTGTAAATAATCAGAAATCATAAAAGTGCCTTCGGATAAATGAATAAGGCAAGGTGAATAGAAAAGCAAAAACAATACAATATGACAACAAAGAAAACATTGGATATATTGGCTGAATTTGATTTTTCTGTTGAAGCGCCAAAGGTCTATGATGGATGGTTGGATGAAAAGCTTATGCAAAAATGGTTTGGCCCCGGAATAGGCGAGACCCAACCCGTGAAAATTGAACCCAACGTTGGAGGCCGCTTTCGCATTGTTCAAATCCGCAACAACCAAGCTGTCGGCCATTCGGGTGAATACCTTGCGCTTGAGCGGCCCAAGCACCTTTCATTTACATGGGAAACAGACGACTTTGATGACGTTGACGTGATAAGCATCCGCATCGAAGCCCATGAAAGTGGCTCGAAAGTAAAACTAATACACACCATTGACGCACAATACGCAGCCTTTGCCGAAGAAGCGAAATCGGCCTGGCTTTCGATGATGGAAAAAATGAACGCGCTTTTGCAGTGAAACCACAAGTAAAAAGGCAGTTGTCAGCAGCAGGCAGTATTCATAAACCAAATGTGGTCAGTTAAATGAATTAAAAACTTCTTTTTCAATACGAAAGGCACACAAAAAATGGCACAAGCATTAAAATACGACGGCATGATAGCCCCTTGCGGCATGAACTGCGGGCTGTGCATCGGACACCTCAGGGAGAAGAAACCCTGTGGCGGATGCTTTGGAATGGATGACAAAAACAAACCGGCTGTGTGCAGAAGTTGTTCCATTATGAATTGCGAATACCTGGCCAAAACAGCATCCAGGTTTTGCTATGACTGCCCCAAATATCCTTGTCGGCGAATGAAAAACCTTGATAAACGCTATCGCACAAAATACGGCATGAGCATGATTGAAAACCTCGCCTTCATCAAAAACCACGGGATTGAAGCTTTTCTGCTCAAAGAGGAAGAAAAATGGAAATGCAAGGCCTGTGGGGCCGGCTTGAGTGTGCACAGGGCTTATTGTTTGAAGTGCAAAACAGCAGTCGGGCGCAGCACCCGGCAACAGGAGCCATATTGAACAGCAGTATTGTGGGGATACTGTGTGCCCAAAAAAATGTCCCCCGATAATCATTACAGCCAAATAATCCCTACTTTTACGAGTCATAACTACAAACCATGAAAAACAACTGTTCAGGCAATCAGTATCAGTCAGCAACTCTAGCAGCAGGGGGGCATGGCCTTCATGATGACGTTGGGATTTGGTGGATACGACAAAACATGAACATACACAACAAAAACTATTCTGTATATTCGATAAATGTCAATAGACGAACAAATTACCATCAATTATAACAAGACATAGAAACAGAGATTATTAACTAAATAAAGGAGAATAAAAAAATGCAGAAAATTTTGATTATCATCAATGACGCACCCTACGGGACTGAAAAAGCATACAACGCTTTAAGAATGGCTATGACACTTCAAAAAGAACACGGTGAGAAAGTGGAAATAAAAATTTTCCTACTTGCAGACGCTGTTTTTTGCGGTTTGCCAAATCAAAACACCCCTAATGGTTATTACAACATTGAAAGAATGTTAAAAATTGTGATTAGAAATGGTGGAGAAGTTAAAAGTTGTGGTGGATGTTCAGAAGCACGTGGAATAGATAAAGTTCCTTTTATTGAAGGAGTGAATTTAAGTAATATGAAAGAATTTGCACAATGGACTGTTGATTGCGACAAAGTGTTAACTTTCTAATAATGAAAGACAGTCCATTTGACATATTCACTGAAGAATACGAAAATTGGTTTAAAGAGAATGAATTAATCTTTCAATCAGAATTACTTGCATTAAAACAAGTTATTCCGGTTGGAAAAGAAGGGGTTGAGATTGGCATTGGAAGCGGAATATTTGCTGATAAGTTGGACATAAAATTTGGCATTGACCCATCAGAGAAAATGTTGAATTATGCTATACAAAGAAATTTGAAAGTAAAAATAGGTTTCGCTGAAAATTTACCATATCCAGATCGTAGTTTTGACTTTGCCGCTTTCATAACTTCGATTTGCTTTGTTGATAATCCGGAAAAAGCTATAAAAGAAGCACATCGGATTATCAAAGACAAAGGCGATTTAATTATCGCATTTATCGACAAAGAAAGTTCGTTAGGTAAATCTCTTGAACTGGAAAAGGAAGACAGTAAATTTTATAGAAACGCCAACTTTTATTCTGTCAGTGAAATGACTTCAATGATTGTAAATAACCATTTTGAAATAACCGAAATATTACAAACACTCACGGAAATGAAATTAAATAATCCTGAAAAACCAATAAAAGGACACGGAAAAGGTAGTTTCATCGTGATTAAAGGGAGAAAGAAATAACATGCTGGCAATCGAGTAGGCCACCCTGCCAGCCAATGCTGACAGGGAGAGCCTCTCACACCTCTCCCGTAGGTGCGCATAGGCGTCTCCTTAAGGTAATAAGTAACAACATATAAGGCTTAAACACAAACGCAAGCCAGCTTCGTCCTGCCACCATTGCAGGTCTTATACGTTTACCCTTTCTGGCTGGCAAACAGGGATTTAAGCCGTTGTTGAACGCCTGCCCCGTTCTTTCGGGGAACTTCGATGTGTCTTTATTCTGGGGATTCAATATAACAGATTCGCGTTCGTTACAACGGAAGTATTTGCCAATTTAGCAAGGTAAAATTGAAGCAAAATGAAAATTTTAGGGGGTTTTTAGATTTATCCACCTCGCTGGCGGACGGACTGCTATTAGCAGCAAGCAAAAAGACACGTGTAATTTAAAATTTATTTGCACGGATTAATAAATTATTTTAATTTTGCACATGTATATTGACAATTAAAATGATGTGTTATGAATACTAAATTAACATTGACTATTGAACAATCATTGATTGATAAAGCAAAGAAATATGCAAAAGGCAAAGGAAGAAGCCTTTCTGATATAATCGAAAATTATCTAAAAGTGTTGATTAAAGAAGATAACACCAAGGTGATAGATTCTACACCTATAACATCTTCCTTGCGGGGTGCTTTTAAAATGCCTAAAGATTTTGACTATAAAAAGGGGTTATCAAAAGGACTATCAGAAAAATATTTATAGATGGATAAAGTATTAATAGATACCGATGTAATCTTAGACTTTTTCTTTGACAGGCAACCATATGCTGAATATGCATCTCAAGTGATGAGTTTATGTGAGAGTGATCAAATTAAAGGATATGTAACACCTGTTATTTATAGCAATGTTTATTATTTGCTTAGACAAACTGCGAAACATGATAAAGTGATTGGAAATCTTAAACAATTACTCATGATTACTGAAGTCTTGCTGATGGATAAAGAAGTTGTCAGTAACGCTCTTAATTCAGGTTTTAAAGATTTTGAGGATGGTTTGCAGAATTTTGCAGCAATGAAAAATGGAGAAATAGATGTAATTCTGACTCGAAATTTAAAGGATTTTAATAAAAGTGAAATTGGTGTTTTGACCCCAGAATCGTATATAAAATCAATAATTGCCAGCCGTTAATCGAGTAGACAGCCGCTGAGCCAATAGGCCCACCCGTGCTTTCCTATGCGGGATAAACTCCGCGCCTCTCACATATATCTGCCAAAATGAAATGAAGGCATGACCACTTCCGCATCTACGGGTTAAGGGCCTCGCCCGCCAGACCGGACGGGCAGGTATACAGCGGTTCAATAGGTATCAGTGTAACAGCCCCCAAATAAGTCGGACATAATTACCAACAAAAATTAGTAATTATGCAAACACTTATGGAATAGTGAAATATTACCGAAATAAAAAAATCGAGGACGGGTTTAGTGCTCAGGTAGTTGTACGCCGCAGTAGAAAATTTGTGAATTAATCAGGTTAGGATGCAAGCCAAAAAAAATGCCCCTTTTTTTGAAAAAAGCCCAATATTTCCTATTTTTACAAGCCTAAATTACAAACCCATGAAAAGCATCTGTTCAGGCAATCTGAATCAGTCAGCGGCACCACCTACAAGGGCGCTGGGATGGGCATGGCGGCAGTGGGTTATGGTGGATACGACAAAAGCCAAACCTACGCAACAGCTGTTGGTTGGCGGAGGCAAGCGTTGGGAATGGACAGACAATTTAGGCATTTTTTAACAGGACAACGCACATCAGGTAAAACGGAGAAAAATAATGTATAAAAGCTTAGGATTGCTTGAGGTGCTTACACACGAGGACAGGTACGAAGAACGGCACACCAGACAATAAACTACAATGAGAATCACATTTTTGGTCCTTGTTTTCTTTCACGGACTCATCCACTTGCTTGGATTTGTAAAAGGCTTCGACTTAAAAGAAATTAAGGAACTGACACTTCCTGTTTCTAAACCAATGGGGGTTGTTTGGCTGCTATCGGCACTGCTCTTTTCGACTTATGGCCTTCTGTATTTGCTCAATAGCCGATATGCTTGGTTGGCCGGACTTGCAGCTGTGGTGGTTTCCCAAATTCTTATCTTCCTGTTTTGGAAAGATGCTAGGTTTGGAACCATCCCCAATATTGTTATCCTGCTTGTTTCAGTCGCTTCATTAGGTAGTTACAATTTTCAAAAACTTGTACAACAGGAGACCAATCATTTACTGAAGCAGAACAGGACCATTGAAAACAACATCATCAGTGAGCATGACATACAATTGTTGCCGGAACCTGTGAAGAATTGGCTCCGGAATTCCGGTACTGTTGGAAAGCCATTTGTCAACCTGGGAAAGGTGACCCAGAAAGCCGAAATGAAAATGAAACCCGATCAGGCAAACTGGATGCATGCTACTGCCATACAATATACGACCATTGACAATCCTGCATTTATATGGACAGTAGATGTAAAAATGAATGCTTTGCTCAATTTTCGGGGCAGAGACAAATTTGAAAACGGCAAGGGCGAAATGCTGATAAAAATGAACTCTCTGATCAATGTTGTGAACGAGCAAGGCGAAAAACTGGACGAAGGATCTTTGCAGCGCTACTTAGGTGAAATGGTATGGTTTCCGTCGCTGGCATTAAGTCCTTACATCAGCTGGGAACAAATAGATGCCACAACAGCTAAAGCAACGATGACCTATAAAGGTACTGCCGGAAGCGGTACATTCTATTTTAATGCCCAAGGTGACGTTATAAAATTTTCTGCCTTCAGGTATAAGGGCAACGAACCCGATGCCAAAAGGCACGACTGGATAATGCATATTTTTGATTATAAAACATTTGAAGGAATCAAAGTACCTGCACAAATGACCTCAACCTGGAAACTGGATGAAAATGATTGGACCTGGCTGAAATTGGAAGTTACGGACATAAAATACAACAGGAATGCCACCCACTAATAAACAGCCTGTAGGCGTGCCCGCCAAAAAAAACAAGACGGGTGAAACATCAAATCGAAGGGCTGTGCTTCTGATCAATATGTTAACAAACCATTGTCAGCACACAAAAAAGTAAGCATCATGATAATTCAACTTGATACAGCGATAGCATTAAAACAATTGACGACATCAGACACTGAAGACGTTTTTAAAGCCATTGATAGCCAAAGAGATTACTTGGGTAAATGGTTGCCTTTTGTAGCATTTACCAAAGAAATGGCTGATACCGGAAAATTTGTGGACTCAGTGGTTCATGCACCCGAAGACCGTTTTGAATATGTTTTCACCATTCGGAAAGATGATGCACTTGTCGGATTGATTGGCTTCAAAGACACGGATAGGCAAAATAAAAAGACAGAAATTGGCTATTGGATATCCGAAAAGCATCAAAAACAAGGGATTGTAACAAAATCAGTTGTTAAACTGTGTGATTTTGCATTCAACAATCAGGGCATAAATCGAATTCAAATCAAATGTGCGGTTGATAATATAGCAAGCAAAAATATCCCGAAAAAACTGGGTTTCAAGTTTGAAGGAATTGAGCGGCAGGGAGAATTGCTTTCAAACGGATTTTATACAGACCTGGAGATTTACAGTCGATTAAAATCGGACAGTCGTGCAGCTCATAAATAAGCAAGCCCCAAATTTCAACAAAACCACATATCATTCCAGGTTTTTTCATAGCTTTACGCGGTAAAAAACACGAAGAGACATGGTGATAGAAGATACGTATATAGTGGAAATAGGCGAAGTGTTGCGTGTATCTGCTCGTTGTAGTGCATTTTAGAAAAACCGCTATGAAGAAAGTTAAAACGGAAATCCTGATATTGGTAACACTTTGGATAGTGTCTTTGACAACTTATTCAATTGCATTGATAAACGATTACGTTTTATACACATCGGACTATCTTGGTTTAATCGGACTGATATTAGTTTCGACAATTTCATTCTTCAGACCCGAAAATCTATTAGGGAGTATTTTGATATTATTAATATTGGGCCTGTTGAATATATTATCTTTCGCATATTTCATAAATTTGGTGATGACATTTAATATCACCCTATTCGTGACACCTGGAATTCAGTTTATTTCTTTGGGACTATTGATTATACTGATAATTAAGAAACCACAAAAGTTTATTGAATACTATCGGGAGACTTTTGGATATTCAGAACAAGAAAGAGAAGAGACTAACCACCTCACCAAAGAACGATTTAAAGAAAGGTTTGAAAAACTTTCAGATGAACAAATTGAAATTAATCTTAAGGAAAAATTGGTTCCAGAAGCGATTGCAGCTTTAAATGAAATAAAAATAGAACGAAAGAAAGAAAAAACGCACTACAATCGAGCAGACGGCCGGTGAGCCAATAGGCCCACCGGAGCGCCTCTCACACCCTTCCCTGCAAGCTGGCTCCTCACTAAAATTGTCCACCGGACAATTTCTATACGTGAGGCCCTGTGCGGGTCTCGTATACGGCGGTTCTTTAATCCCGAAAGCTGTCGGGAGGGGAAAAGCGAGTTTTTGTAGTTGTTAGGTGAGACTTCCTGAAATAAACTAAGCATAGAAATGTAGCCGCGTTTACGAAGCCGTTCCAAAGTGATGGTGGTGACCTACGAACGCATCGCTGAAATGAGCTTCACCTCAGACTATCCCCCTTATCTTGCAAAAGCTATAAAAAGCAAAGCCAAAGTAAATGGCATTCCAGGTTTTTTCATAGCTTTACGCGGTAAAAAACACGAAGAGACATGGTTATAGAAGATACATATATAGTGGAAATAAGCGAAGTGTTGCGCGTATATACCCGCAGGGTAAAAAGCCAACGGCTCAAACAGCACATTAGGTTTTGCCCGACAACCAGGTAGCCATCGGGACCGACCTCTCACAAAACTTAAAAGAGCCGCTTTTTTTTCAGGGCTTTTTTCTTTGTTCAATAGAATTAACTAATTTTGTTAACCTTTTTCGTTAATATTATTTACCTTTGTAGTGGAAATAAGTTACAGAAACCGAAAACTCGAAAAGCAACTAACCGACCCAAAAGAGATGGTAAAAACCTTTGGACAGTTGGCTGTAAAGATTAAAATGCGTTTAAAAAACCTAAAAGATGCAGATAATTTAGCGATTATGAGAACCATTCCGGCAGCAAGATGCCACGAACTGACAGGCAATCGAAAAGGCGAATTAGCGGTAGATGTTTCAGGCAACTACCGAATAATTTTTGAGCCACTCCACGACCCAATACCCAAAAAAGACGATAGCGGTTTAAATTGGGAAGAAGTCACCAAAATTCAGATTAACGAAATTGAAGACTACCATTAACAAACAGAATAAATCAAACAACATGGCAACGAAACTTGAAATAGCAAAATCTTTACTCTCCCCTCCCGGCAGCACCATTCAGGAGCATATAGATTTTATTGGCATGAGCCAGGCTGAACTTGCCGAAAGAATGGGAAGGCCCAAGGAAAAAATAAACGATCTGATAAAAGGCAGAGAACCTATTACAGTAGCTACCGCTTTTCAATTAGAAAACGTACTCGGCATACCGGCGAGCTTTTGGTTAAACAGTGAAAAATCTTACAGAAAGGAACTATATGAACTTCAAAGACAAGAAGAGCATGAAAAGAAACAAGATTGGTTAAAGGCATTTCCTGTAAATATTATGAGAAAATATGGTTGGCTGCCCGAAACAAGAGAAAAGCATGTTTTGGTTGACAGCTTACTAAAATTCTTTTGTGTAGCATCAACTGACGAATGGGAACGCATATACATTGACGAAGAAATATCAGTTGCTTTCAGGGTTTCATTAGCACATACACAAAGTCCTCATGCAATTTCGGCATGGTTGCGCAAAGGAGAAATTCAAGCCAAAGAAATTGAAATTACAGAATTTGATAAAAAGAAGTTCAGAGATACTTTAGCAGGAATAAAGGAATTGGCCTTTTTAATGCCTGAAGATTTTACACAACAACTGCAAAAAATCTGTGCTAAATGTGGTGTAGCTGTGGTGTTTACCCAAAACTTACCTAAAGCACCTATTAGCGGTGCAACACGTTGGTTTCATAACAAACCTATCATCCAACTTTCGGGCAGGTTTAGAACCAACGACCATTTTTGGTTTACCTTTTTTCACGAAGCGGCGCACATCATTTTACACGGCAAAAAGGATATTTTTTTAGAAAATGTAGAAGGCACTGAAATAGACCATGAGAAAGAAGAAGAAGCGAATGCTTTTGCCGCCAAAATACTTTTAACAGAAAATGAATTGCAACAAATTATTGATGCAGCACCTTTGGATGAAGATACGATTTATAAGTTTGCCAATAAATTCAGGACACCGGCGGGTGTGATTATTGGAAGACTGCAACATATGAAACGCATACCATTTAATATTGGCAATGGTTTCAGGCAAAAAATTGATTTGTTTAATTAAGGATTACTGCGAACAGATGCCAATGGTCTGACCCCTATAAAC
>CAYTUA010000376.1:0-8090 GCA_964440855.1 uncultured Lentimicrobiaceae bacterium | reverse complement strand
TTCAAGAGCTTAGCGTTTTGCCAGTGGGGGTTGTTGTGGTTAGATAGAGATTTTGCTTCGCAAAAACCACACGATACAATCGTGCGGTGGGGCTCATCAGGCTGAAGTAACCAATTGACATGGTTTTATGACACTTCCGTGGATAACCGATCTGAAAAATATTACGGACTATCTGCTGTCAACAATCAGTCCCTGATGCACCGTATAGCGAAGCCATTTTTTCTGTTGCCTCCATATACACCCATGGCACCATTGTCGAGGTAAAGATTCCTACCCCAGGCCTGATTGTTGGAAAAACCCGTCGAAGACCAAAGATGTATATTGCCTCCCAAGCCGATAAACGTCCCCCCGCGATAACCGGATGGCAAGAGCGCAAATCCATAGTCATCAGTACCATAATTCGTATTGTGGTTGTCCCAGCGGGGATGCTCAGTAGTATTACATCCTCCCGGCAATGGTGCATTCAATTGTTTGCAGGATCTCAGTTCATTGCCATGCGGAGCTTCGATGCCGCCAATATAATCCGTAAGCACAGTCCATTCATCATGCGAGGGTACATGCCATCCTGTGGGGCAAAGGCCATTCATATCGGTTACGGCAAACCAGTTGTACAAACCGCCATAGAGATCCTTCCAGCTTTCATCATTATCATACCAGGCATAGGCGCCTGTAGCCAGCGCCCACCAATCATCAGTGACATTGGGGATGGGACTTCCGTTATTGTATGTTGTTGTTTTCAGATTTTCTTTCATCCAGCACTGCTCCCCGATCAAAACAGTAGGATACACATTGCCGTCAATATCTGTTACTGTTGGCATATCCGGGCATGGGATTCCTGTAACATAATATTCAAAGGTAAAGTTTTGATTTTCTTCGGGTATTGCTGTGATGGAAAGGTCTCCCAAATCAGAGGATGCCGTAAATTTCAGTTCATCGCCCAAGTTAAACATGAAATTTCCTTGCATCCGTATCGATTTGTGGTTGAATTGACCCGACTCCGACAACCCTGCGTATTCAATTCCCACAGCGCCGAAAGTCTGACCATTTGTCGGCACATGGAACATCTTGATTGTTTTGCGCTGTCGGGCTGCTTCGAGCGTTAAAAAGTAAACACCTTCAGGCCCGGCCTGAATAGTAAATGTATGATACCCCCTGTTCAGCTGGTAGCTTTTTGAGAGCAAGGTTTTTCCTGTAAGATTATTAATTCTGAGTGAAATCGATTTGTTATCAGGCAAATAGACGTTTACACGTGTAAGATTTCCCATTGGATTGGGAAAGTTTTGAGAAAGTTCAATGTCCTTTTCACCCGAAACATTGATTTCATCCTGTCCCAATACGTAATCAAGGATGAGCGAGGTATCCGGCGCAAAAAGCGTGGTATCGCCTCCCTGTGTGAGGTTTTCAATCAGGATGCTGTTAATGGGTACATGCTGACCTATATTACTCGCCGTAAAGGTCAGTACAAGGCTTTGCTGCTGTGCATAGGAACCGATGTACAATCCGGTCATCACTACGCAAAAGAGGATTTTCGCTTTCATACCTGGATGTTTTGTTGATTAATTATTAGTGGTTTTAATGTTTTAATGTTGGTATTACTTGACACTGCGAACTGACCAATCGTAGGATATCTGTTGCATTTTACAGAGATTTCCTCTTACCAATCAAATTGGATTTTCACGGATCAGACGGACTGTAAAGATAGTTCATTCGAACAGAAAAAGCAAGTATGCGAAATATGCATGCAACTGCACCTTATCAGCACCCAATCAAGCAGGAAGCATCTGTTGAATCAGCAGCTGATTGTTGCCAGATTAGGTCAATAGCTGTTGAACGATTCATTAGCAAAATTGGACGAATTTCCTCAAGCAATCTTGAAGGAATCAAAGATGTCTTATCCAAAGTTTTAACAATAGAAAAATATTAATTGGGTGCCCATCCATTCAACCTGCAAAAAAACCCCTTTGCAAACCCCTTCAAAACCCATAATGGCATTGACACCGGGCTTGATACAAAATAAAGATAATCAAGCTGCTATCACTGTTGATAGATATAATTCGTAATCAGTATCCCACAGAAGTAGCTAATATTATTTTATTTTACCAATGAGCCTCATCCGCCTCATCCTCCTCAACGAAGGTTATAAAAGCCAAAGCACACCTAATCTTTGTATTACAGATTCCTTTAACTATCAAATAAATCATTGAAGCACCCATTTCCCGGCATCCTGAAATTCAGTAATTTTGCAGGCAAAATCATCCACATGAATACTTTTCTACTCGAAGGACACGAATACATACAGCTAAATCAGTTGCTTAAAATGCTCGGATGGGCTGATACAGGCGGCGAAGCCAATCAGATGATCGCTGAAGGCCATGTTATGGTAAACGGTCAGGCAGAGACTCAGAAACGCAAGAAACTCCGTGATGGTGATTTGATTGAATTTGAAACGAAATCCATCACAATTCTGGCTGAATCTGAATAGCTTCCAGTGAAGAATTCCGATTTCTCTCTACAGAACCAAATGATGCCCCTACTTAAGTTTCCAGTTAAAACCAATGAGAGCGGCTTGGCATTTATAGCACACTAACAGCACGGATGGCATGTCGTGCCAGTTAAAACTATATATATACGATTTTTAGTCCATAAGCATTGACCAACATCCTATTTCATCCCCTGCTACAGGGAAAGTGATTAGCCTGATTGTATCGCAGATACCCAAACGATTCCGGCGAGGGCACCGCACACAAATTGGCATCAGCGGGGAAGAATTAGTACTATGTTTATCCAAATCAAAAATCACGAAACAAATAATCAAAGAAAGAACCTTGGCGAACCCATAAAAAGAAGGCAGTGACCCGGTAGGCTAACTACTTAAAACTAAATCGTATCTTTACACCATAAAACGAGAACAATGGACATACAATCATTAAAACTGGACTTGGTTTCAAGAATAATAAAGATTGAAAAGCCTGCTTTACTGATCGAAATCAGCAACTTTCTTCAAAAAGAAACCAAAACAGATTGGTGGGATACCCTCCCGGCAGAAGTGCAGGAATCAATTCTGGAAGGATTGGATGATGCCCGGAAAGGGGATGTCTTTACACACGAACATATCATGCAGGAAACCAAAGAAAAATACGGCTTGTAGTATGGAAGTTGTTTGGTCAGCAAAAGCCAGAGTCACCTATTTTTCGGTTCTTGAATACCTGGAAAAAAACTGGAGCGAAACAGAAATTATCAGGTTCAGCAGGAGAACAGAATCCGTGATTCAGGCCATTCAGAAAAACCCTGGACTATTTGTCTGATCTGCAAAACATAACAATATCCGAAGAGCCATCATCGACAAAAACAATTCGTTTTTTTACTACGTAGAGGAAAAGAACAATAGGATTTATCTGCTAACATTTTTCGACAATCGCCAAAACCCGGATAATTTAAAAAATAGGGTTAAACCCATTCTTTGAATCTTCAAATCCTCCGACGGTGGCAACCTTTAATTGTCCTGTATTTGCACCACTTGCCTCCTATCCCTGTAATATCATCAATTGTTGGGCGTTTTCGCTAACCCTTAACGAATAAGTTTTTGGAGCTTTTTCTTTTGCATTTCCCATCGCTGTTTGGCTTCTGTTAAACTTATTGATGGAGAATCTTCAGTATATTCAATCCATTTTTTAAAATCTTCTTCATTAATTGCTTCACCAGGCAAAGCATACGAATTTAAATCGGGTTCTTTTACAATCCGGATCAGCTGCTTTTGCTCTAACTCCTGCAAAGCTTTTAAAGCTTTGTTTCCTTTAAGTTCAATTTTTAGCATTTACATACAAACTGTTTTTATACATTGTATAGGCCTAATTTGGAAGGCATCCCTAAAAAACATGGAAATCCAATGTAAACACAAATATAGTATAATTTAGTGCACCCAAATAAAGATGGAATAGTAACTATTCCATAAAGTATTCATTTTCAGCCCCACCCCTTCCGCAGTTTGGATGGGCTATGGGTCAAACCCCAAGCTTTTGACTCAAACTTACCCTTTGTAAAAAGGCAATTTCACAACCGTGGCAGGCATCAACTTTTCGCGCACCTTGATAAAAATTTCCGTGCCCAACTTGCTGCTTGCTTTCTCGATATAAGCCATTCCTATGCCTTTTTTCAGCATGGGCGACATGGTGCCTGATGTTACCTCACCAATTACTTCCCCTTCGGCATTGCACACCTCATAGTGCTGGCGTGGTATGCCCTTTTCCATTTCAAAGGCCTTGAGCACCGGGCTGATGCCTTCGGCTTTTTGCTTTTCGAGCAGGGGCCTGTCAACAAAGTCATTGCCGTCAACAAATTTGGTAATCCACCCCAGGCCTGCCTGAATGGGCGAGGTGGTATCGTTGATGTCGTTGCCATACAAGCAGAAGCCCATTTCGAGGCGCAAGGTATCGCGGGCAGCCAGTCCGATGGGCTTGATACCAAATTCGAGGCCGGCTTTCAGTACGGCAGTATAAATTTTTTCGGCTTCCTCGTTCGGGAAATAAATCTCGCAACCGCCGGAGCCGGTATAGCCTGTGGTTGAAAGCAATACATCCTGTACGCCGGCAAATTCAATCAACTTAAAGGTATAATATTCCATATCGGTAATAGGCTCGCTTGTAAGTTGCTGCATGGCTTGCATGGCCAGGGGGCCCTGCACGGCCAATTGCGATGTGGCATCAGAGGCATTGGTAAGTTTGGCATTCCTGCTGTTGTTGGCATTCACCCAGGCCCAGTCCTTGTCAATATTGGAGGCATTCACCACCAACAGGTATTTTTCGGCATGAAATCGGTAAACCAGCAGATCATCTACGATGCCGCCCTTGCCGTTTGGGAAACAGGTATATTGTATTTTCCCATCCCACAATGCCTGCACATCATTGGTGGTAAGACGCTGCACAAGCTCAGCAGCTTCGGGGCCTTCCGCCCAAAACTCACCCATATGCGAAACATCAAAAACACCCAGTTTGTTGCGCACGGTTTCGTGTTCCACATTGATGCCCTCAAACTGAACAGGCATTTCAAAGCCGGCAAAAGGCACCATTTTACCGCCCATTTGGTGGTGCATGGTATTTAAAGCAGTTTTCTTCATAAAGCCAAAAATATTTTATTGGAAATAAGTGAATTGTCCAAACAGTCAATGAGCCAGCAAAGGTAGTGAAACAGCCTGACTGCATCACCCCAAAACTCCATAAAAACGCCTTAAAAAATCAGAAAATCGAATTGTCAAACCGATTAAATTATCCCAAGGCTGATCAAAACGCCCATCAGCAGTATCATCACCCCTACGATCAGTTGAACAGTACGCATGGTGACCTTTTTCAGGAATTTCCGACCAAAATAGGAACCCGCAAATGCTGCCAGGCAGGCAGTGATAACATAGATGACAGATTGACTACCTGAAACATTTTCGAAGTATTGTTTGAAAAAAGAGAGTCCATAAACAGACAATCGTGAAATATCAATCACTACGGCTGCCACAATACCGGTGGCGATAAAGCCTTCTTTGGACAATCCAGCCTTGATTAAAAACATAGAGCGAAGTGCCCCCTGATGCCCTGATAAACCACCAAAAAAGCCTGATAAGGCACCACCAAAGGGCAAGGCTTTGCGACCAAATGTGAATTGGCTGAGGCCTTTGTTTAACTCCACCACCGCAAAAATTATCAACAACAGTCCGATAATGAGGTTGATCAAGGTGATATCTATTGGCTTGCCTCCAAGCATATAGTGAACCAAAACGATATCACTTCGCAAAGCATTCAGCAAAAGTGCGCCTGGAATTGCGCCAAGGGCGGCAGGCAGGGCAAACCACAAGGCTGTGGGCCAGGCGATATGTCGCCAGATCAATCCCAATTTGAATATATTGTTCAACAAATGCACAATGGCTGTGAGGGCAATGGCGATTTCAAGCGGAAAAAACAGTGCAAAAACAGGCATCAGAATGGTGCCAAGGCCAAATCCGGAGAAAAAAGTCAGCATGGCTGCACCAAAAGCAACAAGTATGAGCAGGATATATTCCATGGCGATGATTATTTCGGCCCAAATGTATAAAAATTGATCGGGATGAAATGACTGTGATGGTTTTCCCACTAAGACACTAAGGACCACAAAGGTGAATAGTACTTGTATTAATAGAAAGTCACAAATAGGAAAACGAGCGAAATGGAAACAACAATTATAAGCAGCATGCAGCACTGGCCCGAACTAATCAATAATCCCCATATCCTTCATCAGCCAGGTAGCATTGCGGTTTACGGCCACACCGGGCTTGATGGTATAGTCAAAAAGAAGTTTACCATCCTTGATATGGCTTTCGAAACAATAATTGACCACTTTGTCAGGATGGCTATCTTCCAGCTTGCTGAGCTTGAGGTCGTGGGTGGCCATCACCACCAGGCTGTTCATTTGCAACAGCTTTAGAATAAGCTGGTATGAGCCGGTATATTTATCTTCTGAATTGGTACCACGCAATACTTCGTCGAGTAAAACAAGGCAAAATGCACCGGATTGCAAATGCTCAAGAATAAATTTCAACTGCTTCAACTCATTCAGGAAGAGGGAGGTGTTTTCCTGCAACGAATCGGATTGCCGCAGGGAGCTGAGTACATGCATGGGTTTCCACACAAAAGAGGAGGCACATACAGGTGCGCCGGCTTGTGCCAGTATAATATTCACCCCCAGGGTGCGCAAAAAGGTGCTTTTGCCCGACATATTGCTTCCGGTAACAAGCATAATGCGCGGGTCGAGTTGCAGTTGAATGTCGTTCTTTACCAACTGATCATCAGGGATAAGCGGATGGCCGAGGCTGCTTGCCTTAAGAAGCGGTTCATGGGTAATTTCGGGAAATGTTGTTTGCGGCTGATTGAAACGATAGGTGCCCATACTGATCAACAACTCAATGCGGCCCAGCGTATCAACCCAAAGACCAATTTCTTCCATATACTTGCGTTTCCAGTTTTCGTAGGCCAGGGCGAGATGAAAATCGTACAGCAAAAACATATTGCCAAGGATGTACTGTACGATGTTGTTCCGCCTGTCGAAGCGTTCTGCTAGTTTTGATAGCCTTTTGAATTGTTTACTGGCATCATGTGTTTTCTGTTGCATTTCGATTAACAACTCCGCTTGCAGCTTTAGTTTACCAAAGGATTCAAACACGGCGGCATAGGCTTTCAGGGCCTGTGTGCGGCCACCGATTTCGTCGCCAAGCAGCAGCATCTTTTTGGTTTGTCCAAAAGCAAGCATCAAACTGAAAGCTGAATTAAGCGTAAACAAAACATAATTGCCTGTGATAATTCCTACAAGCAAGCCCATTGCCACGAATGCGGGCATCAACCAACTGGCTAGCTGATAGAACTTTGCACCGAATAAGTAGATGGGTTTGTTTTGCTCCAGGTCGGATTGTTTGGCATGCTTGTCTTGTTGTGCCAGCTTAAGGCGAACCATTACATCCTGATTGAATTCTGTTTGCAAGGCCATTTCGTCAACTGCACCCTGCATAAGCCTGATATGCTTTTCCTCGGGAGGTGTTTGCATCAAGGCCGAGGCAAGCAACTTTTTGCCATATTTGGTCTGACAGCGGTTCAGGTAATGAAAAAGTGAATGGGCTCCAAATAAATCCAGGTCGTCGGCAAAGGGCAATTGGGATACAAAGGTGCTGCCGTCATCAAAAACAGAGGCCTGGTGCTTGAGTACCCTGATCTCGTTATCATTAACTTCGTACATGGCTTGCAGCCGCTCACTCATAAGGTAATACTTTTGGTGATAGACAATTAAGCCAACCAAAGTAAAAAAAGCCACGACAGCTGCTATCAGAAATATGGTGCCAAAACCTGCCGAGAACAAATAGGTCATAACCACCAACACGCCAAAACTTAGCAGCCGCAATCCCGAAAACAGCTTGATCCTTTTGTGTGTAAATTGCTTTTTCCTGTTGATTTCCAACAGCCTGTTACGGTAAAATGAAAGTTTGTCAGCTGATTCCAAGGCAAGGGGGATTTTAAATTTCCAGCAAAGTTATCCAATATTTCCGGGGCATATGGCAAGTAAACTGCGGTGTTGAAGGTTTC
>CAYTUA010000375.1:0-2990 GCA_964440855.1 uncultured Lentimicrobiaceae bacterium | reverse complement strand
GGGCATGGTCTCGTATCGTCGCAGAAAAGAGGGAGGCCTGCCCGAAAAAGTTATCGCCTGATAAGCGGTATCAAATCGGTTGCGGTTGTAATTCAGGTAAACAAAATCAACATTCCACTGATCTACATTGCTGCGTTTTTGTGGTGTAAGCTGACTGGCTATGGAGCCATAGTTATAAAATCGAAACTGAAAATTATCAGAAAAGAAAATGGTATCCACCACCGGAATCATCACCTGTTGAAAATATTTGCCAGTTGAATCCACAAAATCGGCCAGCGATATGCCAGCACTTGCCCAGGCAGGACGCCAGGCTATTTCGGGTATCATCACCGAATCGCAGGGAAGGGTCACAGAATCGCCCCATGTAAGAAATTGAAAATTTATCAAATACAAATCCTGGTTACAGCCTTGGGGCGCATAAATGGTGTCGCCGATAGCGAGAAACTCCAAATCATTGGCTGTTAAGTAGTCATCAACAAGCACCGTGATGCTGTCGATGCGACCTGAAAATACCGTATCGCCTGTGGGATAACCCAGCTGTAGCACCAGCGAATCGGCAGTTTCGGGGCTGTCGCCACGGCCTTGTGGCTGGTAGTAAAAGCTCAGGTAAACAGAGTCAGAAGGCCGCAATTTACGAGCTATAGGGCTAAAAAGAGAATCGAGCCGAATGGGTTTTGAGGTTAGATAATCTGCAATAAATGGCACTGAAACGGCATGGTCATATACGGCCCCTGTTTCATCAATCACATCAAATGTGGCTGCACCTATATTGGGTGGATACAAGGGAAAGTCTTTATTTACAAATACATAACGGTCATTCCAGAGGTTTTGCTCAGGGTAAATAGGGCTGGTAGAAAAATCATCAAAAAACGGCAGGACAATTCCTGTAGATTCCATCATTTTCACAGCAGGCTTATGCTGCTTAGCGGCACGATTTTGGGCTTCATTGAATTGCAGTCCCGAAAGCACCTCCTGTGCCAATATTGAGCAAGGCAATAATAGCATCAGCAAAGCAATAATATTCAGACGAATAGGGTTCATATCAAAAGTCGTAGTCGTTTAACAAATAGCGCAGACTATCGGCATCAATACTATCATTGCGCATAAAATCAATAAGCTGGTCAAAATCTATGCTTTCATCCAAATTGTAATACAAATCAACCGATTCACCAATTGGCCAGGTTGTATTATCCAATATTGAAGGCACGGTTTTGTATACACGCGCGTTAGTTGTATCGTAGCCATCAAAAAATATTTCTTCACCCACATTAAGTGAGGAAGCATGCAGCAGCCAAGCGGCCTCATCAGGCTTCAGCCCAATTAAAAAGGGAATGGCCACTTTGGTGTTTGGACCACCATTTCCAACTACCAAATCAATTGGTGTTCCTTTAAAAACAAGGGTTTCCGGCTCGACCACTTCCCCGTTTATTTCCTGTTCTACCACTGCATTTCGTGCAAAATGATCAACAAAATACAATTCATTAATATGCAGCCCATTGGTGTTCAAAGTAACCATGGCCTGACGCAACGAAAGGTTTCGAAGATTGGGCATATACACCTGCTCAGGCATTTGTGCTACAACCGTAAAATAAACATTTCGTCCCTGCTTGACCTTTGCCCCCGGCGAAGGGTTTTGCAGTGCCACAGAGCCATTGAGGCCGTCTTTTTGATAGATGCTATCAATCAAAATAAAATTAAAATTATTCCCATAATTTCTCATCACATCTGTATGCAGTTGTCCCACAAAATCAGGTACCACATACACCTCACCCTGCCTGGTATAACTGTCGAGTGATTTTAACACTGCCCATAACAGCACAAGCATCAACAAGATGGCAAGCAGCAAATGAAGGTAAAATTTCTTTTTGTTTAAAAAACTGAAAAAGCCCATTTTTATTAATTTAGCCTGATCATCAGGTCAAAATCTACAACAGAAATATAAGTAGTTTTATTGCCTGAAAGGCGCAAAGATAGCACAATTTCATTGTGTAATTTGAATGGGTTTGTTTGAATCAACTTTTAGGCCAGATGGCAAGAAAGGCATATTGTTTTTCGTTTGAAAGCGGAGTGAAGCATGATTTCAATTTTTAAAATACAATATTTCAGTGATTTATGAAAAATATAGCAGTTGTTTGTGGTGGCGATTCAGGGGAATATGACATATCTGTGCAAAGCGGTAAAGTTGTTGCCGGGCGGCTGGATGCTTCAAAATATAAGGTGTTTGTGATCATAATCCAGAAACACCATTGGTACTTCAAAGATGATTCGGGTCAATCGTTTGCAATCGATAAAAATGATTTTAGCCTGCCACTGCCAAACAAAACCATACGCTTTGATGCTGTATTCAACGCCATACATGGAGTGCCGGGTGAAGACGGAAGGCTCACAGGATATTTTGACATGCTCAACATGCCATACACATCCAGCAATCAAGCTTGTACGTCGCTTAGCTTTAACAAGGATTTTTGCAAAAGGGTGGTTGCAAGCTTTGGCGTTACTATTGCAACAGCTGTGTTGTTGCGTAAAAATGAGCCCATCAATGCTGAACTCATCATCGGACAAACGGGCTTACCTGCTTTTGTGAAACCCAACAACAGCGGATCAAGTGTAGGTATTACGAAGGTTAAAACAGCTGATGCCCTGCTACCGGCCATAGAATATGCCTTTGAACATGACACTGAAATTTTGGTAGAGACTTTTTTAGAAGGAGTAGAATTGGGCTGCAGCGTGATGCAAACTAAAAAAAGGGGCCTGATCGTTTTCCCCTTGACAGAGATCGTTAGTAAAAAAGAATTTTTCGATTATGAAGCCAAATACACACCGGGTATGGCTGACGAAATAACACCGGCGCGCATTGACGAAGCAGATGAAACTGCTGTTAGTCACTTGGCTTCGCTACTTTATAAAAAACTAGGCTTAAGCGGGTTTGTGCGCTTCGATTTTATTTTAAGTGCAGAAAAAGACATTTACTTTCTGGAGGTGAATACGGT
>CAYTUA010000374.1:0-4163 GCA_964440855.1 uncultured Lentimicrobiaceae bacterium | reverse complement strand
GAAAACCGGGATAAGACTATTCATTTCCTTACCCTTCAGCAGGTTTTTCGAAAGGCGTGCCAAATCGTAAAGTTGTTGAATAGTCTTATCCCGGTTTTCATCACTTTCGTCCACCATTTTGGCTACGAGCGGATGATTGGTGTTCACAACCAAACTATAACTATCAGGCAAATCGCCCATTCCCATCATAGGGCTTCCGCCTAATTTGCTCATATCTTTCATGCGGCGCATAAACTCATTTTGCGTAATTACAACCGCTTGATCACTTTCGCTTAGGTTTTCAAAAGCAACTTCAAACTGCTTTTTATCAATGTTGCGCTCAAAGGCAGTTTTGATGGTTTCTTGTTGTTTCTCGTTCAGCTTGGAAGGCTGTTCGGTTTCTTCTTTAACAATCAGCTTATCGATTGTGTTGGAATCAACCCTTGCAAACTGGCTGTCAGTTGCTTTTTGCTCAAGGGCATTCACGAAGTGGTTGTCGAGAACACCCTCCATATGCAAAACATCATAGCCACGTTCGCGTGCAGCTTCAATATAGCTGAACTGCTCTTCTGCTTGTGTTGAATAAAGGAATACAAGCTTATTGTTTTTGTCAGTTTGTGTTTTTTCAATGTGTTTCTTGTATTCGTCCAGGGCAAAGTATTTGCCTTTGGTATTTTTTAAAAGCATGAATTTCTCTGCTTTCTCTGCAAATTTCGTATCGGAGACATAACCATATTGTATAAAAATTTTGATGTCGTCCCATTTTTTCTCGAAAGCTTCCCTGTCTTTTTTGAACAATTCTTCCAGCTTGTCTGAGACTTTTTTGGTGATATAGCCGGAAATTTTCTTCACGTTGTGGTCGCTTTGCAAAAAGGAGCGGCTCACATTCAATGGGATGTCAGGTGAATCAATCACACCATGTAGCAAGGTCAGAAAGTCGGGCACGATGCCTTCAACCGAGTCGGTTACGAATACCTGATTGCAATACAATTGGATTTTATTTCGCTGAAGCTCATAGTTTTGCTTCACTTTGGGGAAGTATAGAATGCCAGTAAGGTTAAAGGGGTAATCCACATTGAGGTGAATATGGAACAGCGGTTCATCGAAGCTCATTGGGTAAAGCTCATGGTAAAACTCCTTGTAGTCTTCTTCGGTGGCTTCGGTTGGAACTTTTTTCCATAGCGGACTCACATTGTTGATGATCCAGGGGGTCTCAACGGTTTTTGTTTTGGGTTTGCCATCTTTATCCGTTTCGCCCTCAACAGGCTCTTCCGTCTTTTTTGTGCCAAACTGAATAGGCACAGGCAGGAATTTACAGTATTTGTTCAGCAACTCGCGGATTTTATATTCCTCAAGAAAATCGGTATTTTCCTTGTCGATATACAAAACAACTTCTGTTCCGCGGTCTTGCTTGTCAATTTCGCCCATGCTGTATTCAGGACTGCCGTCGCATTCCCATTGCACGGCTTTGGTGCTGCCACCTTTTTTATACGTTTTTGTTTTGAGTTCAACCTTTTCGGCCACCATAAAGGAGGAATAAAACCCAAGCCCAAAATGACCGATGATGGCATTGGATTCTGCTTCGGTTTTGGTTTTGAATTTCTTCACAAACTCTTCAGCGCTCGAAAAAGCAATCTGATTGATGTATTTTTCTACTTCTTCCTGCGTCATACCAATGCCGCGGTCGCGCACGGTAATGGTTTTCTTTTTTTTGTCGACCTCCACATGAATGGTCAAATCGCCCAGTTCATCCTTAAACTTGCCGGATGCGGCCAAGGTTTTTAGCTTTTGTGTGGCATCTACAGCGTTGCTGACAAGTTCGCGGAGGAAAATTTCATGATCGGAATAGAGGAATTTCTTTATTATTGGAAAAATGTTCTCGGTTTTAACATTAATAGTTCCTTTTTGCATAGTCGTTTGATTTTATGATTTTGTGCTTACACAAATCAAAGGCTATGCCAAGGGGGATGCGCTGACAAATTGACCCCCATCTCCACCATTCGCTGACATTTTTGTCATTTCATGGCCCGCTTTGACCAAACGAAGCGTGTTTTGCAAGCTTGTTTAATGCAATGATAGCACAAAAAACTCCTTTAAAGCTTAAAGCAAACCCCTTTTGCTAACGCAGTTTATGCTGTTGATTATCAATAAATAATCTTCAAAACTTCAATTTAAAAGCATTTCACTTTTTAGTTAATAGATTAAACTTTGTCCAAGCCATGGGCCAAATCCTCGATGATATCCTCAACATCTTCAATTCCAACAGAGAATCGAACCAAATCATCGGTTATTCCTGCTTTTAGTTTATCTTGCGCACCAACAGCGGCATGGGTCATGGATGCAGGGTGTTGAATGAGTGTTTCCACACCACCCAGCGAAACAGCCAGCAGTGCCAGGTGTACGTTGTCCATCAGCTTTCTGCCGGCTTCGTAGCCTCCTTTAAGCCCAAAGCTCATCATCGAACCAAAGCCATTCATCTGTCTTTTGGCCAGCTCATATTGTGGGTGCGATTTCAATCCCGGAAACCTGATCCAGGCAACTTTGGGGTGATTTTGTAAAAAGTCAGCCACTTGAATCGCATTTTCCTGAGCGCGCTCTATGCGCAAGGCCAATGTCCTAACCCCACGCAACACCATGAAGGATTGTGTTGGGTCCATATTGCAACCCATATATACCATGCAATGCCTGATTTTTTTGTAAAGTTCAGCTTCCTTGGCTACAATTACGCCACCAACAATATCCGCATGGCCATTAATGAATTTGGTGATAGAGTGAAGCACCACATCAGCTCCCATTTCCAATGGTTTTTGCAGGTAAGGTGAACAAAAAGTGTTGTCAACCACCAATATAAGTTTGTTGTCCTTTGCGATTTTTGCGCATGCTGCAATATCGGTTATTTCCATGGTTGGATTGGCGGGGGTTTCAATATATAGCACCTTGGTATTCGGCTTAATGGCCGCCAGAACTTGTTCCAGTTTGGATGTATTTACAAAACTGGCTTCTACGCCATAGCGCGAAAAATCCTGCTCAAGTACACCCCGGGCAGGCCCATAAACAGCATCTGAACTGATAATGTGGCTGCCCGCACCCAGCAGTGCCATATACACAGTTGTTATGGCACCCATGCCCGAACTTGTTGCTATGCCATCGTAGCCATTTTCCAATTGGGCAATGTTTTGCTCAAAAGCCCTTATGGTCGGATTGCCTATGCGTGTGTAAATATACCCATCACTTTTGCCCGAAAAACAATCAGCACCGTGCTGTGCACTTTTAAATTTAAACGTCGAAGTTTGATAAATGGGTACCGCTGCGCTACCGAATGCGTCATCAAATGCGCCGGCATGAATCAATTTGGTGTTAAAACCTTTGTTATCTGTTTTCATTTTGCTGTAATTTAGTTTGTTATGAATAATATCGAAATTGAAAATGTTTATTATTTATTCTGTTTGGCCATGTGTTCCTTTCTTAGGGATGAACCACGAAACAGCCTGGGTAGGGCATACTGACAGGCATAATCCACAAGCTGTGCATTTGTTGTAGTCAAAAACATACACATAGGGGTTGCAAGGAACCTCCAGGGTGATGCAATACCTGACGCATTTTTCACATACAGAACTCCTTGATTTGATGATAGCTTGCTCCGGACAAGCTGCTATACATTGTTCGCAATGAATGCAGTTTGAAAAGTCAATGATGGGTATTTTCTTTTTCATGGCCTTGGATAATATTTTTCCAGGATTTGACAATTTCTATGCTGCTCAATGAATCTGGACTCCATTCAATAATGCTTTTACATTGCACCATTGCATCAACAAAATGCCTGTCAAAAGGTATAAGTCCTGCAATGGGGGTATTGGTTAAATTGCAAAATGCCTGTATTTGATCTGTTAATTTACTGCTCAGGTTATATTTATTGATGATAACCTGTGTTTTTATTTTGAATTTATTAGTGGTGCTGAGTGTTCTTTTTAAGTCGCTGAGTGCAGAAAGGCTGGGTTCAGTAACTATTACCACATAATCAACACCAGTAATACTTGAAATAACCGGACAGCCAATGCCAGGCGGACCGTCGATGATGGTTGTATTAATATGATGGACAAAGGCAAGTTGTCTGGCCTTATCGCGAACTAAGCTCACCAGTTTTCCGGAGTTCTCTTCGCCCGGTGCGAGATGGCCATATACCA
>CAYTUA010000373.1:0-3967 GCA_964440855.1 uncultured Lentimicrobiaceae bacterium | reverse complement strand
GGCATCAACTTTACAAAATCAATCACAAATTCCGAATGGGAATGGGTGATGATGGCCAGGTTGGAATAGATGCCTTCGGCAACCTCTTCACTCAGTTCAATGTTGATCTGGTTTTTGTTTTTGTTCTCGTTCATGGTTTTACTTTTTTAAAAAAAGAGGTCGCTGTTTCACTTATGGCTTGCCCATTGGAAACAGCGACCTGCTTTTGTTTCTATTTATTAAGATTCAATATCGATGCTTTTCGTAGGCTTGGATGCTGCTTCCATAACGGCTTCATACTCTTCGCGCGAGCCTACGATAATATCTTCGTATTCGCGCAAGCCGGTGCCTGCCGGTATCTTATGGCCAACAATAACGTTTTCCTTCAATCCTTTCAGTTCATCCGATTTGGCATTGATAGAGGCCAGGGTAAGCACTTTGGTCGTTTCCTGGAAGGATGCTGCCGAAATAAAGCTGTTGGTTTGCAGCGAGGCTCGTGTGATGCCTTGCAACACCTGGAAGGCCGTTGCCGACTGCGCATCGCGTGCTTCTACCAGCTTTTTGTCCTTGCGTTTCAACATGGAGTTTTCATCGCGCAAACGGCGGGCAGTAATGATCTGTCCCTGGCGTATGCTTTCTGAATCACCTGGATCAGTAACCACTTTTTTGCCAAAGATTTCATCGTTCTCTTCTTGGAAATCAATTTTGTTAACCAATTCACCTTCAAGGAATTTAGTATCGCCCGGATCTTCAACGCCCACTTTGCGCATCATTTGGCGAACAATCACCTCAAAATGCTTGTCGTTGATTTTCACACCTTGCAGACGATACACTTCCTGCACTTCGTTTACGATGTACTCCTGCACCTTCATGGGGCCTTTGATCGCGAGGATATCCGCAGGGGTCATAGCTCCTTCCGAAAGCGGTGTCCCGGCTTTCACAAAGTCATTTTCCTGTGCCAGAATCTGCTTGGTCGTAGGAATCAGATAGCTTTTTTCTTCACCTGATTTTGAAGTCACGATTACTTCGCGGTTACCACGCTTGAGTTTTTTACCGAATGAAACCACACCATCAATTTCCGAAACCACAGCAGGTTCTGAAGGGTTACGGGCCTCAAACAGCTCGGTTACACGTGGCAAACCACCGGTGATGTCACCTGATTTACCAATGGCACGGGGTATCTTCACAAGCATACCACCCGCTTTTACTGTGCTGCCTTCTTCCACCATAATATGCGCGCCTACCGGCAAGTCATACACTTTGATAAGCACATTGTCCTTGTCGAGGATCTTTATGGATGGGTTTTTGGCTTTTTGTCGGGTTTCGATGATGACCTTTTCATGATAACCAGTTTGCTCATCTGATTCAATCCTGAAAGTTTGTCCTTCCACAATGTTTTCAAAGGCAACTTTTCCTTCAAATTCTGATAGAATAACTGCATTGTAGGGGTCCCAATCGCTGATATGCTCACCGCGTTTCACATCGTCGCCATTATTCTTGTATAGATTGGCGCCGTAAGGAATATTGCTTGATGTAAGCACAACCCCTGTGTTTTTATCGACGATTTTCATTTCAGCAGAACGTCCCAGCACAATGTTCCAGGTACGGTCGTCTTTGGTAAATTCCACAGCGCGTAGCTCATCAATTTCGAGGCGGCCATCAAACTTGGCTTCAATTTTTGATAGAATGGCAATGTTGGAGGCTGTACCACCCACGTGGAAGGTACGCAGAGTAAGCTGTGTACCGGGTTCCCCAATGGATTGGGCGGCGATCACACCAACTGCTTCGCCTTTTTGCACCAATTGTCCCGAAGCCAGGTTTCTGCCGTAGCATTTGGCGCATACACCACGCTTGGATTCGCAGGTGAGTACCGACCTGATTTCAACACTTTCGATGGGGGATTTTTCAATTTCGGAAGCGATTTCTTCTGTAATCTCTTCACCGCCCTGTATAATCAGTTCGTTGGTTTGCGGATGATAAATATCATGCAAGGCTACACGGCCCAATACCCTGTCGTAAAGCGTTTCGACAACTTCTTCGCTTTTTCTGAGTGCTGTAGTTGTAAGGCCACGCAAGGTGCCGCAGTCAAGTTCATTGATGACCACATCCTGCGAAACATCCACCAATCGCCTGGTTAGGTAACCGGCATCAGCAGTTTTAAGGGCAGTATCGGCCAAACCCTTACGGGCACCGTGTGTTGAGATAAAGTATTCAAGAACGGAGAGCCCTTCTTTAAAGTTTGATAAAATCGGGTTTTCGATGATTTCACCACCCGTAGCACCTGATTTTTGTGGCTTGGCCATCAGACCCCTCATGCCCGAAAGCTGACGGATTTGCTCTTTCGAACCCCTCGCCCCTGAATCCAACATCATGAAAACAGGATTGAATCCCTGGCTTTCAGTCGAAAGCTGCTTCATCAAAGTAGCAGTAAGGTGCGAGTTGGTATGCGTCCAGATGTCAATAATCTGGTTGTAACGTTCATTGTTGGTGATGAAACCCATATTGTAGTTGGCCACCACTTCAGCAACTTCCTCATTGGCTTGGTTGATAAGGATTTCCTTCGCTTCAGGAACCTGAACATTGCCAAGGTTAAATGAAAGTCCGCCTTTGAAGGCCATTTCAAAACCTAAGTTTTTGATATCATCAAGGAAATGGGCGGCTGTGGAAGTACCAAGCATCTTCACGATCTCACCAATGATATCGCGGAGCGCTTTTTTGGTTAAGAGTTGATTGATAAAACCAAACTCCTTGGGTACCACCTGATTGAACAATACGCGTCCAACCGAGGTTTCTATCATTTTTTCCACCAGTTTGCCTTCTTCCCTTACGAAAGTACGCACATAAATAATAGAATGAAGATCAACGCGTTTTTCGTTGTAGGCGATAATCACTTCCTCATCAGAGTAAAAGCGCATGCCTTCACCTTTCATAGGATGTTCCTCGGTGTGTTTGCGGACTTTGGTAATATAATAAAGCCCCAAAACCATGTCCTGCGATGGCACCGTGATAGGCGCACCGTTGGCCGGGTTGAGGATATTGTGTGAGGCAAGCATCAGAATCTGAGCTTCCAAAACGGCTGCGTTGCCCAGTGGCACGTGAACAGCCATTTGGTCACCGTCGAAGTCAGCATTGAAAGCCGTACAAACCAGCGGGTGAAGCTGAATGGCTTTGCCTTCTGTAAGTTTTGGCTGGAATGCCTGAATACCAAGTCGGTGAAGGGTAGGGGCCCGGTTCAGTAAGATGGGGTGCCCTTTCAACACATTTTCCAGGATATCCCAAACAACGGGGTCTTTCCTGTCAACAATTTTCTTGGCTGATTTAACTGTTTTAACAATGCCGCGCTCCAGCATTTTGCGGATGATAAACGGCTTGAACAGCTCCGATGCCATATCTTTAGGAATACCGCATTCGTTCAAATTGAGTTCAGGACCCACAACGATTACCGAGCGGCCTGAATAGTCAACACGTTTACCCAACAAGTTTTGGCGGAAACGACCTTGTTTCCCTTTTAGGCTGTCGCTCAATGATTTCAGTGGTCTGTTTGATTCGGTTTTAACGGCACTTGCTTTTCTTGAATTATCGAAAAGGGAGTCAACTGCTTCCTGCAACATGCGTTTTTCATTGCGCATAATAACGTCTGGCGCTTTGATTTCGATCAGGCGCTTCAACCTGTTGTTGCGGATAATCACCCTGCGGTAGAGGTCGTTGAGGTCGGAGGTAGCAAAACGCCCGCCATCCAATGGCACAAGTGGCCTTAGTTCGGGTGGGATCACCGGCACAACTTTTACGATCATCCATTCCGGACGATTTTCCTTGCGGGTCTTGGCATCGCGGAAAGCTTCAAATACCTGCAGGCGTTTGAGGGCTTCTTGCTTGCGTTGCTGCGAGGTTTCGGTATTGGCTTTGTGCCTCAAATCGAATGAATAGGCATCAAGGTCTAAACGGGCAAGTAGGTCATGAATGGCTTCAGCGCCCATTTTTGCTATAA
>CAYTUA010000372.1:0-4399 GCA_964440855.1 uncultured Lentimicrobiaceae bacterium | reverse complement strand
TAGGACCAATCGAGCAGGGTTTCGTGTCCTTTTTTCATTTCAGCAATTTCCATAGAAATAGAATTTTTACAGGTTTGTTAAATTTTTCACAAAGATAGGTGTTAATAACGGAATAGCGGGTTTAAATCGTTCAATCATAGCAATATGTATTTGTGTTGCATATCGAGTCTTCAGGCATTAATCCTTTGCTTGTGATAGTTTTGTAAGGAAATTTAGAATGGTTTTAAATTGACTAAGGGATTGGGGTCATTGACCGTAAACCAACAGGCTTCGCGGTTAACCAAAATAAAGCTAATTTTGGGGTGTCAATCAGTGGCACATCAATTGAGAACTGCTTTGAACTATGAACATCACATTGAACAACCGTCCCGAAGCAATTGAAGGGGAGCAAATGAGCATCAGCGAACTGATAAAGTATAAGAATTTTACCTTTAAACTACTGGTAACCAAACTGAATGGGAAGCTTGTAAAAACCAATGAAAGGGATCAGACGCTGGTGCATGATGGGGATAATGTTCAAATCATTCATTTGATTTCGGGCGGTTGATTATTTTAACCCTTATTTTAAACATCCATGTGGAAAGCGTTGCGCTTTTATTTGATTTCCATACCCCTGATAATTATTGTATCAGGCATTTTGATTTTGGCCTGCAGCCTGATTGTGACCATTTCAACCCAACCCTATATTTATGAAAAGGTGGAGGACGTTCCGGCCAACAAAGTGGGATTGTTGCTTGGTACCAGCAAATACACGCTGAAAGGGCAGATCAATCCTTTTTACCAGAACCGCATTGATGCAGCTGTTGCACTTTTTGAATCGGGTAAGGTTGAATACATCCTCGTTAGTGGCGACAACCGCCACCGCACCTACAACGAGCCCCGTGAAATGCGCCGCGACCTTCTGGAAGCAAACATACCTGCCCACCGCATTGTGGCCGACACAGCCGGCATCCGCACCCTTGATTCGGTGATCCGGTCGCGCCTCGTTTTTGGCCAGGACTCTGTTACTATTATTTCGCAGGCTTTTCATGTGGAGCGGGCTATCTATATTGCCCACCACGCGGGCTATGCTGCAGTTGGTTTTGCGGCAAAAGATGTTGAAGTAAGCTTTGGATTGAAGACCTACATCCGCGAATACCTGGCACGTGTGAAACTGATGCTCGACCTGTATGTTAGCAAAACACAACCGGCATTTATAGGCGACGAAATTCCGGTTGGAAAATAAAAAAAGCGGCAAAGGATTATCCCCTGCCGCCATTTTCAGCGAAACAAAAGCTGTTGCCAGGCACTCCTTTTCTATGCTATTTGTGGTTCAAACACATACAGGTTGTACAGCACGATCTCGGGCTTTTCACGCATTTCGCCTTTTTTGTCGGTATAGCGGCGGCAGGCATTTTTGCCTACGATGCTGATCTTTTTGCCTTTTTTGACTTTTTGCTGCACAAGTGCGGCACATTTGCCCCAGGCCACTACCTGGTGCCAGCGGGTGGTTTGCACTGTTTTGCCGGCTTCGTCGGTGTTTTCTTCAATGGAAGCAAAGGCAAAGCGTGCCATCATTTTGTTGTTGTTGAGTTGCCTTACAACGGGTTCTGTTCCCGGACGGCCTGTTAGTTTTACGGTATCGTTGGTTGTTGTCATGATTTTGAAAATTTAGATTGTTATTTTTAGGATTGGAAGTTAGTGGCAGGGCTTGGGTGCTGAGCTTGCACTTCGGCTCCGCTCAGCGACCGCGCTCAGTACCCAAACCCTGTAGCTGCCCTATTCCGAACTACGAAGCTTTTTGCAGGAGCACCAGTTCGCTCAATATGATGTCGAATGATTGGCGTTTCTTGCCGTCCTTGTCTTCCCAGTTGTTGGTGTTCAGCCGGCCTTCGATGGCGATTTCCTGGCCCTTTTTCACAAATTTTTCGATGATGTCAACCACCTTGCCAAAGGCTTTGATGTTGTGCCAATCGGTTTCTTCCACTTTTTCGCCTTTGGCGTTGTAATACACGTGGTTGGTGGCCAGTGAAAAGCGCGCCATTTTTTGGTCTTTGCCAATTTCCTTGATTTCGGGCTCCATGCCTAAGCGGCCAATGAGTTTTACTGAGTTTCTTAAAGTTGTCATGATTTTAAAGTTTTAGTTTTTGTAAATGAGTTTTTTTGAGATTAATAGTAGCATTCAGGTTTCAACTACTCTGCCTTTTGCAGGAGTACCAATTCGTTCACATGCACTTCAGCGGTTTGGCGCTTGTTGCCTTCTTTGTCTTCCCACTTGTTGTAGGTGAGCCTGCCTTCGATGGCGATTTCCTGGCCCTTGCGCACATATTTTTCAATGATATCCACCACTTTGCCAAAGGCTACAATATTGTGCCAGTCGGTGGATTCCACGCGCTCGCCTTTTTCATTGTTGTACGCATGATTGGTAGCCAATGAAAAGTAGGCCATATTGCGGTCGTTGCCAATTTGTTTGATCTCTGGGTCTTTGCCCGGGCGTCCGATAAGTTGGACGGAATTACGCATAGTTGTCATGATTTTAATTTTTTAGTTAGACAATTTGTAAATGAACAACGAGGCAAAATTATAACGGGTTGGAAAGATTAGTCGTATGATTAACAAGTACATACGTATATAAGCGTTTGTAAACGTTTGTCATCGTTTATAGTATTGACATTAAACATATTAACAAAAGACTCCAGGTTGGTTTTATTAAGTGTTCTTTTGGGGTAATTTTGTGCTTTGGATCAAAAAGAGAATACGTATTTTGTAAAAGCCACTTCTTTGGCCAATAAAATAATCAGGCATATTGAGCTCTTTGTCTGATTCTTATAAAAAATAATCACTTTTTTTTACTTTTTTTGTCAGGTTTTTAAAAAGCCGTCGTCTGATGATGAACTATTTTCACAAAAAACTGTTAGCTAAAAATTAATCTAATCATTAACCGTACTAAAAAAAAGATGAAAAATCACTTACGCAAAAAAACACTTATTTTGCTCTTAGCATTCTTGACCGTCTCTGCCACTGCTCAGAACTATTCATTCAACGACTTTGTCGGAACCTGGCATGGTACCATTTCTGCCACAAATTATGGTGGTTTCAACGACCCTATCACCATGACTATTTATGAAGACGGTTTCTACACCGAAACTTCCGGACATCTTATGCCGACGCTCTACCCCAACACGCAACAATGTGAATATGAAGCTTCAACCAATCGTTTTCATTGGTGGTATCTCGATTTGGTTTATGCCGGTCAGCACTTTTATGCCCATCATTTTTATGAGATCGTCTATTTTGAGAACGACAGCTTGGTCATGCATTACAATTATTGGGATAATCCAGAGCCATGGCCCGATGCGGGAGTTATCATTTTGGTAAAAGAAAACACCAATACCACCCCTCCACCAGTTAATCTGGATTTATCTTTCGAGTCTGACGTGATTTACCTAACATGGGACGAACCTGAAGCCGGAGGAGCAAGTGCCAGTTTGATTGGCTTTAATGTGTATGTGAGCCTCGATATGGAAAATTACGATTTGTTGGGTTATACAGAGGATATGCTTTATCCGATCAGCGAAATGGCAGCTGCAGGAGTAAATTCCTATTATGTTACCGCCATCTACGATGAAGGTGAGTCTTTGCCATCAGACATCCTGCTCATTACTTTTGATACACCTGAGCCGGAAACTTTAGCTGGCGAAGCGCTTCCGGGCAGTATTGCATTGGAATGGTCAGCACCTGAAGCACAAGGAATGCCGGTGGCTAGCTTGCTTGGCTATGATGTATATCATAAGTTTGAAAATGGCAGCTACGAATTTGTACAGTTTGTTGAAGAAACAAATTTTATGCATGAAAACCCGCTCGAAGGTACCCACTATTATTATGTAGTAGCTGTATATATTGGCGGGGAATCTGATCCTTCTTCCGAAATTGAGGTTTCTTACATCCTTGCTTCATTGACGCAGAACGTAAGTGAAATGGTAAGGATTTATCCAAACCCGGCTGCTGATTTTGTAACCATACAAACAGGTCAGGGCAATCAAACAATTCAACTGTTCGGCCCCAATGGTAAACTTGTTTTAGTTGAAACCATTCAAAACAGCAAGCGTTTCGACCTGACAGGGTATTCGGCCGGTGTTTATCACCTTGTTATTTCCTCAGCCCAGGGAAAAACAACCAAAAAACTGGTGGTGAGATAGTTCTCCAATCGGCATAAGAAATGGCTTATCAGGCTGCTACGGTGAAACTCATCGGGCAGCCTTTTTTATTGCGAATTCTGTTGCTTTTATCACAAAAAAACCGGAACCAAACGGCCCCGGTTTTTCATTTCTATGTTTCTCCTGTTTTAGGATTTACCTTCTTTTACCGCTTCGATAAATTCGGGCAGTACTTTCATGGCGGGCACGGATTTGCAATCCGT
>CAYTUA010000371.1:0-4327 GCA_964440855.1 uncultured Lentimicrobiaceae bacterium | reverse complement strand
TTGCTAAATGAAACTGTAACTTATGCAGAATCAGCCGTATGCAGGCATAAGTTGCTACTTCACTATTTTGGTGAAGCTTATGAAAAAGAAAACTGCGGGGCATGCGACAATTGCTTAAACCCCAAAGTGAAATTCGATGGGCAGGAACAAATCGCCTTGGTGCTTGAAGCCGTTTTGGGCGTAAAACAACTGTTCAAGGCAAAGCATATCAGTGAGTTATTGGCAGGAAAAAAAACCGGCGACATCAAAGCTGCCAAGCATGACCGCAGCGAGTTTTTCGGGGCAGGGGAGGAAGAAGACGAACGTTTTTGGAATGCTGTAATCCGACAGGCACTTATTAATAAATTGCTAACCAAGGATATTGAAAACTATGGCATACTAAAGGTCACGCGCGAAGGAAAGGAGTTTATCAAAAAGCCTTATACCATCATGCTTGCCAAGGACCATGACTATGAAAACCCTGACGATGATGACTTTGAAGCTGCAAAAAGTACAGGGCCAAAAGGCAGTGGTACCGATGCCACCCTTTTCAGCATGTTGAAGGATCTACGCAAGGCCATTTCCAAGAAAGAAAACTTGCCACCTTTTGTGATATTCCAGGATCCATCACTCGAAGATATGGCCATACAATATCCTATCAAGGCAGAGGAACTCACCCAAATTGTTGGGGTAGGGACAGGCAAAGCAACAAAGTATGGCGAACCTTTCCTGAAATTGATCAGGCAGTATGTGGAAGAAAATGAGATTATACGACCCAATGATATGGTTGTTAAGTCGGTAGTGAACAAGTCAGGTCTCAAGGTTTATATTATCCAAAGTGTTGACCGCAAACTACCCTTAGAAGATATTGCCTATGCCAAGAGCCTGACCATGGACGAACTGCTCCATGAAATCGAGAGCATTGTTGCCAGCGGAACCCGCATTGACATTGGCTATTACATCAATGAATATGTTGATGAATACCACCAGGAAGAAATTTATGATTATTTCCATGAAGCTGAATCCGATTCCATCGAAAAAGCTTTGCTGGAGTTGGGCGAATCCGAATACTCGGAAGAAGAGATTCGATTGATGCGGATCAAGTTTATGTCGGAAATCGGAAATTGATGATGGCACAGAAACATTTAATTCAGTTTGTTTTTATAATCTTTTTAGTCCTGACATATTCCTGCTCTGGCGAATCAACCGCGCCAAAGCCGACAGTTTTCCTTGATGAGGAGAGGATGATAGAAATCACCACAGATATTCAATTGGTAGAGGCTGCCCTGAATTATCGCCGGAATATTGGCCAGGACTTTACCAATACCAAAGCAGAGTACTACGCCGAATTGTTTGAAAGGCACGACATTGATCTGGAGATTTATCAGGAAAATGTGGATTATTATAACCAAAAGCCTGCACGAATGGAAAAAATCTACGATGCCGTGCTGAAAAACCTGAACGACTTACAATCAGATATTCCTAAAGAAAATCCTGACTAATCAGCGGGTGAAAATTGCACTGCGGCTCTCTTGGTTTCCACCTATTGTAAGGGCATAGGGAAAATCAATCCGACTGGTGTTTCGGTAAGAACCTGTGCCACTCACCAACCAATTTTGGCCAATTGTTTGTGATTCAACCACAAGTGAACTACCAACAGCCAATGCTTTAGCAGACCCTCCTGAGCCGGCAAAATTGGACAAGAGCACCATGGTTGAGTTGTTCGGGTCGCGTGATATGGTGACCTCATAGTTTAGTTTCATCTCGTTGTCGGAAACGGACCATGACCCGAGAAATTTCTCAATGGGATCGGTTGGTGTGGGATCTACATCCTCATCTAGGATGCAGGATGAAACAAGAAAAGTGATTGCAATGGCAACAAGATAGAAAGGTTTGAGCACAGTTTTCATTGTTTTATGATTAGTTTGTAAAATTAACGCAAAAACCAACTGCTCATTATATTGCCAGCTTAATGCAAATATATTTTTTTATGTTTGGCAGCGGTCTTTTCATCCTTGAACTCTACAATATATATGCCACTCCTGAACAAGGATAAATCTATGGAGAAGCTATTTGCACCTGGATTAACAGTGAGATTTTCAATGTGCTGCATGCATTGACCAGAGAGTGCATAGATCGAGATGCTAGCGACAGAGTGATTGGAAGCATCGTAGGTAATGCTGCCTTGCTTGCTGTTTTCCTGAAAAAAGCGCCAATTTGCTGTTTGATCATTAATTTCTTCATGACCCACCAAGGTTCCTCCGGCCTCTTGCACGGCTTCGATAATATTTTCGGTATTCGGGACAAAAACATGTGGATTGAAAATGAGCTTGTCTGGTGTAATCACAATGACTGTTGGATAGGCCATCACCTCGTAATCATTGTAAACAGATTCGCCGCCTCCTTGTGTTCCACTAACCGAAGGTAAACTTACCCCCTGTATAAGGTTGAAATTTTCAACACCCTGGTTGTTGTCGTTGATATTCATATTGATGAAAACAACATTGCCACTGTTGTGGCCAAAAAGTTCGTAAGCCTCCTGAAAGTAGGGGGCATATAGTTGGCAAGGCCCGCATGTTGTGGAGTAGAAGTTAATGACAACAATATTTCCCTCGTCCAGCAAAGGGTAGAGGTAAATCATTTCACTTTCAAGCGTTTTTACAGTAAAATCAGGGGCTTGATTAAGAGGTGTTTGAGCACCTGTATACTGAAATGAAGTCAGTAGAATGAGGATGGATACAATTTTTTTCATAACAATAAAGCTTTGGTGATGGGACAAATGTATAAAAAATCCTGGGTGATTAAACTGACAGGCTTCTTTTTCAGTTTAGTTTATTGCTGCAGCAGGAAGCCATTAGATTGAGGTAAGGTGCACAATTTCAGTCAATCTCAAAAGAATTTAGATGTTTATACTTCAAGTTGTTTAACGGCATCAAAGGCTTTGCCAGCTAAACGGCTGGCACCGATTCGGAAGAAATCTTTGTTGAGCCAATCAGGGCCACAAATATTTTTCACCAGTTTGTAATACAACAAGGCATCTTCAATCTCGGCTATACCACCAGCAGGTTTCAGGCCAATTCGCTTACCGGTTTTGTTATGGTACTCCTTAATGGTGTCGAGCATTACAACAACGGATTCAGGTGTTGCTGCCGGCACTACTTTGCCCGTGGAGGTTTTTAGAAAATCTGCGCCGCCCTCCAAAGCAAGTTCGGAAGCTTTGCGCATGAGTTCAATTGTTCTTAGCTCACCCGTTTCGAGTATTACTTTCAGGTGCGCAACGCCACAGGCCTTTTTTACCTGTGCTATTTCATCAGCAATGCGCTCAAAATCACCGGCCAACATAGCACCCCGGGAAATTACCATATCAATTTCGTCAGCGCCCTGATCGACAGCGTATTTAACTTCGGCCAGTTTTAAATGCAAAGGCAATTGCCCGGATGGAAAAGCGCAGGCTACTGTTGCTACCTGCACACCTGTGGCAATCAAAATGGATTTGGCTGTTTTAACAAATGGCGGATAAACACACACCGCAGCTACAGTAATGCCATTGGTTGGCTTTCGGTATGACAGGGCTTGCTGGCAAAGTGCAGCAATGCGCTCGTCATTATCGGTACCTTCAAGCGTGGTCAGGTCGATGCAGCTCAGGATTGTAACCAAAGCAGATGCGTATTCTTCCTGGGAGAGTAACTGCTTGTTTATTTCAGAAACACGCTCACGTATGGATGCGGCTGTTTCTTTGTAAGGTTCAAAAAGCATATTTTTTTTTGCAAAAATAGCTAAATAAGATGAAATGCTTGAATGAATCAACTATCCATTATCGGAGAGACTATCCGATAACGTAAATGAATTGAATATGGTTTTTTAAAATGGTGTTTTATAGTGGCATTTTTAATGGACACATAGATAGGTTTTTATGAAAATTTGCAAAGGGAAATAGGCCTTTGGCATAAAGATTGACTTGTATATGAAAACTAATAATAATCCACATGTTTGGCCTGGCTCTCTTAAGGAAAAATAAGCAACTTCGACCGCACAAATATTTTAAGTGTAGCAGGTGCGGATATATTTCCGTCGTCAGAAGTTCCAATTGTCCTATCTGTACTAAAGATGGGCATAAAATAAAATTAAAGTAAACAACAACCAATATTTATAAGACATATGAAAATTAATGAAGTTTACACAGCGCAGGAAATCATGAGCAAAGGGCTGATGGAGCGTAATGTAACAACAATTAACGCAAAAGTATTCAGCAATGAGCAAAAGGTTTATTTTTTTGAACCTATTAACAGCCAAGCATTTCGTCTTTATTCCATCATTAATAAGCGATCCTTTTTCCTTTAACCTTTAT
>CAYTUA010000370.1:0-5805 GCA_964440855.1 uncultured Lentimicrobiaceae bacterium | reverse complement strand
GGCTTCAACTGTTTGCGCTTGTGGTGTGAGACCAATCAGCATTAACAGTGTCGCAAAACTTATTTCCACCAATTTCTTTATCATAGTCTCGCTTCCCGTTTTTTAAACAACTTCATCAAGGGCCGCACATAGTCCTCACCTGTATAAACCAAGGCCTGATCGATGCCGTTTTTTGAAAATAAATCGTTAAGCTCCTGTGTTTTAGCTTCAATATATTTTTTGTAATACATACGCACAGCCTTGTCGGATGTATCAACCCATTGTTCTTGTCCCGATTCAGCATCGCGAAACTTCACAAGGCCCATGGGCGGCAACTCATCTTCGCGCTTGTCGGTTATACGCAGTGCAATTAAGTCGTGCTTACGTGCGGCAATTTTGAGCGGTTGCACAAACTGATCGCTGATAAAATCGGAAATGATAAAAGTGGTTGAACGCTTTTTAATGGCTGAAGTAAGGAAGCGCAAAGCTTCGCTGATGTCCGTGTTTCGGTTGACAGGCTCAAAGCTAATAACCTCTCGAATGATGCGTAAAATATGGGAAGTGCCTTTTTTGGGCGGGATAAATTTCTCTACCTGGTTGCTAAAAAAAATAACCCCAACCTTATCATTGTTTTGAATGGCTGAAAAAGCCAGCACGGCAGCCAATTCGGCTGAGAGCATTTTTTTTAGCTGTTGTCTGGAGCCAAATTCGTTTGAACCCGACACATCAATCAGAAGCATCACAGTAAGTTCCCGCTCTTCCTCAAACACTTTCACATAAGGGTGGTTGAAACGGGCCGTAACATTCCAATCGATATTGCGGATATCGTCGCCATAATTGTATTCGCGTACCTCGCTAAAGGCCATACCCCTGCCTTTGAAGACACTGTGGTATTGTCCTGAAAAAATCTGGTTGGACAAGCCCCTTGTCTTAATCTCAATTTTCCTTACTTTTTTGAAAATGTCCGTTGTTTCCACTTTGGCAGTTTCCTTTATTGGTAATTGTGACAAGCCTATGGTACTTCTATGGTGTTGAGTATTTCGTTAATAATTTCCTCTGTAGTGATGCTTTCAGCTTCTGCTTCGTAAGTGAGCCCGATGCGGTGTCGCAACACATCATGTGCAACGGCCCGCACATCTTCAGGAATCACATAGCCCCGCCGCTTGATAAAGGCGAAAGCCTTGGCGGCCAATGCCAGGTTAATGCTTGCGCGCGGCGATCCCCCAAAAGAAATCATGTTTTCAAAACGTTTCAGCCTGTAATCGGCTGGGAAACGCGAGGCAAAAACAATGTCGGTAATGTAATTCTCAATTTTTTCATCTAAGTATACATCCCTGACCACTTCGCGTGCCCTGATAATATCCTTTGTTGAAACCACACTTATAATAGTTGCAATTTCGTTTGTGATATTTTGCCTGAGGATTATTTTTTCCTCTTCCTTTTTGGGGTAAGTAATAACCACCTTAAGCATAAAACGGTCAACCTGTGCTTCAGGTAAGGGATAGGTACCCTCTTGCTCAATCGGGTTTTGGGTGGCCATCACCAGAAAAGGATCGGGCAGCTTAAAGGTTTGATCGCCAAGGGTTACCTGTTTCTCTTGCATGGCTTCGAGCAGAGCACTCTGCACCTTTGCAGGCGAACGGTTGATTTCATCCGCCAGTACAAAATTTGCAAATATGGGGCCCTTGCGCACTACAAATTCTTCCTTCTTCTGGCTATAAATGAGCGTGCCAATAAGGTCGGCAGGCAACAAATCAGGCGTGAATTGTATGCGGCTAAAATCAGCCTTAATCACACTGGCCAATGACTTAATGGCAAGCGTTTTGGCAAGACCGGGCACGCCCTCGAGCAAAATGTGCCCATTGGAAAGCAATCCAATGAGCAGTCTTTCCGACATATTTTTCTGCCCTACGATCACTTTGTTCATTTCCATGTTTATCAAATCAATAAACTGGCTTTCCTGCTGAATTTTTTCGTTCAGCGCATTGATATCTGTTACGATCATTTTGCTATTATTTTTCAAACGATGGGCAAAGATAGAAAAGCCATTGCCTGTGGCTTGTTAATTTGTGTTAAAGTGTTTGAATAGAAGTTAATGCATTGGGCTATTGGCCTGAAAAACGGCTTAATAATTTTGGGTTGATAAAGGTGCTTTGGTCAAAACCACTCTTGAGTGCCTTTTTAAAATATTTTTTGACTAAGGTGTGCACTGAACTGCAGTATAGCTATTGTACAATTTCCCAGATGGGGGCTCGAAGAAATTCAAAGTCGCTCAAAGAAAATCAAATGCAATGTGGTGATGAATCAATTATCAAAATGTTTGTTGCGATGCTTAGGAATAATTCAGTGTAAAGAAGAAAGTACTTCCTTTGCCTTCTTCACTTTCAACCCAGATTGTACCCCCATTTTTCTTCACAAACTCACTGCACAAAATCAACCCAAGTCCAGTACCTCGCTCACTTTCAGTACCTGAACGCTGCACTTGCTCATCTATCTTAAACAGCAAGTCCATTTGTTCTTTGGGAATGCCAATGCCATTGTCACTCACCGACACCCGCAGGCAATCGTCAGTCTGCATGCATTTTATCTCGACTTTACCACCGCGGGGCGTAAACTTGAGTGCATTTGACACCAAATTACGTAAAATAGTAAGCAACATATTGTGGTCAGCCAGCACCTCCAATTTACCTGAAAAATAAGTTTTAATGTTGATTTCCTTGTTTAAGGCAACAGAGTTGTTGAGCGAGAGTATCTCCTCAACAGCCATTTTAACATCAACAATTTCAGGGTAATACTTGATGGTACCTGTTTGTGTACGCGACCAGTCGAGCAGGTTCTGCAACAACCTGAAACTACTGGCCGAGGCTTCGTGGATATTGGCAATAAATTCCTTTTTCTCCTGTTCATCAAAGTCGTCATACTCATTCAGCAGCAGGTTGCTAAACCCTAGGATCACATTGAACGGATTCTTGAGGTCGTGGGCAATAATAGAAAAAAACTTGTCTTTAGTGGCATTGGCCTCCCGCAGGTTTGCCTCGCTTTTACGCAAGCGTTCTTCATCGGCCTTGCGTTGGGTAATGTCTTCTTTCACTGCCAGATAATGTGTAATTATCTGATTCTCGTCAAAGATAGGTGAGATGGATGCTGCTTCCCAGTATAAGTTGCCATTGCGGCTGCGGTTGAGCAGTTCGCCACGCCACACAAGCCCCTGCGTGATGGTTTCCCACATGGACGTATATATTTCCGGTTTCATTTTGCCGCTTTTCAAAAAACGGGGATTCTTGCCCTTCACTTCATCGAGCTCATAACCCGACATATCAGTAAATTTTTGATTGGCAAATTCAATATTGCCAGTCGAATCGGTGATGATAATGGAAGCCGGACTTTGTCTCACGGCCTGTTCCAACTTGCGGATAAACTCAGTGGTTTGCTTGCGCTCGGTTATATCGCGGGCCATAACGAGGTAGGCCTTTTCATCATTAAGGGAAATCATTGTTTGGTTTATATCGAGCCACTTGAGCTTTCCATCTTTTGTGGTCAGCCTGAACTCTTTCTTGCGCTCCGGAGTCAAGGTTTCATTTTCATTTGAAATAAAATCCAAAAATGCAACACGATCAGGTAAATATATCAGTTCGTCCGGTTTTTTCCGATACAATTCGTTTTGAGTTAAGCCACTGATTTTAAACAAATGCGCATTGGCAAATAAAATAACACCTCCCCAATGAATAAAAATAACTTCTTCGGTTTGCTCCACCACAGATTTGTATTTTATCTCACTCTCTTTTAGCAAACGCATGTTTTTTTCAAGCGATCGGGTCAATTTCCGTTTTTCTACCAATCTGAACCAACTTAAAATACCTAAAGCAGCAACCAATACCAGAAAAGACAAACTGACCACCAACCAATTTCTATTTCTACGCATCTTGAGAGTTTTAAGCTCATTATCAACCCTTAACAATTCATTTTCGCGGTAGGTGCGTTCATTTTTCTGCCGCGCTTCCATCTCTGTAATACGTGTATTGAGCTGGTCCGTATAAACAGAATCCTTGGTTTGTGAGGCCAGCATTGCATACTGATAAGCCTTTTCAAACTGTCTGTTTGCCCCATAGAGCGATGCCATTTCGGTATAAACGCGCTGAAGCAAATTCTTAAAACCTTCGTCTTTAACAATTTGTAATGATTGATGCAGATAATTCTCTGCCTTTTCAAAATCTCCCATTTTGACAAACAGTTTACCCAAATTAAGGGTAACAGAGGCAAGGCCAAAGCGATCGTTTACTCCCTGCCGCAAGGTATAAGCCTTTCTATAATAATCCAGGGCCCCGGCTGTATCACCTAAGGCAAAATAAATCATACCCAGATTGTTATACGTATTGGCTATAGATCTGTGATCATTCGAGCCTTCCTTGTATGTCAAAGATTCAAGAAATGATTCTTTGGCCTTTTCATGCATATTCTCCAATTGGTAAATGGTACCCATATTGTTATACACCGATGCCAAACCCTCGCTGTTTTGTAGGTTTTCATAAATTTCCAGCGCTTCGTCCAACATGGTCAGGGACATATCTGTTTTGCCAATATTTTTGTATATCACACTGATATTGTTCAATGTACGTGCAATACCGAGTGTGTCGCCCTGTTTTTTCCTGATCTCGAGTGAGCGCATCAGCATGGAAATGGATTGGTCGTAATCGCCAACAAGCTGATACAAAACCCCAAGGTTATTCAATGATTTAACGATGGCAACGGTATCGCTAATTTTCTCTTTCAGCCCCAAACTTTCCTGAAATAGTCTGATAGCAGTTGCGTATTCTGCCTTTGAATAAAAACTGAGGCCCATATTGTTCAACACATTGGACTGAGCAAACAAATCTTTACCTTCCTTACTAATTTGCAATGCAATAGAGTCGTACTTCAAGGCTGAATCGGGCAGGCGGTTGTTGGCATAATACAATGACAATTGCTCGAGCAAATCCAGCCTTTGCACCCCCTCTGCAGTTAAAAGCTTCAGTTTAAGACTATCACTGTCAACAACTTGCCCATAGAGCAAGCCGGATGAAAAGCAAATAATGAGCAGCAATCGTTTTACAGTCATGAATTGTTGGTTAGCAGTTTGTAAAAGTATAAAAAGATTCATAATCGCAACATTTTTCAGCTTAGTTATAGTCCTTCAGGAATGCTATCATGATTTATTGAAACTATATAACAACTAATGCAAACACCATTTTCGCCCATCAATAACAGCTGATTTTCACAGGCAAAAAACTACCTTTGCATCCTGATGGCCCATACCGAACGTATTACTTTATTCGCCGACATTATCGTGCCCCTGCCCCTGCCAGGCCTGTTTACCTATAGGGTGCCGCATACCATGAACAATGAGGTAGCAGTGGGCAAACGTGTGGTGGTGCAATTTGGCCGAAAAAAAATATATGCCGGGCTGGTCCGAAAAATCCATCAGCAAATCCCTGCAGGCTTCACACCAAAATACATCCTCGAGGTATTGGATAAAGAAGCCGTTGTACATGAAGAACATATGAATTTTTGGGCTTGGATAACCGATTATTATATGTGCCATCTGGGCGAGGTGATGCAGGCGGCACTCCCCTCGGGCCTTCGCCTGGCCAGTGAGTCGAAGATTGTTTTGGGCGAAAACTTTACACCTGACCACCAACTGCTTAACGAGCATGAATACCTGATAACCGAAGCCCTCAGCATACAGTCCAAACTCACCATCAGCGAAATAAGCGAGATTGTTGGTTTCCAGAAAGTAATGCCCCTGATCAAAAATATGATCGAGAAGAGGCTTATCGCCATGGAAGAGGA
>CAYTUA010000369.1:0-4821 GCA_964440855.1 uncultured Lentimicrobiaceae bacterium | reverse complement strand
TACGCCAATATCAACCATTATGCTCTTGCCTTCATCCAGCTTGTGGATATGAATACTCACCAGGGCATTGTCTTCTCCGGTTTTGGGGTAGCGGTAACGATACCATTCGGGATAGAGACCAGTATAAAACTCAATTTGCCATTCCTTTACATCTGATTCATCAAAACGGTAAAAAGCAATTTTTTTGTTGTCGGGCGACCAAAAGAATGCCTTTGTAAAACCGAATTCTTCTTCATAAACCCAATCAGTAGTACCATTAATAATTTCATTTACAACACCATCTGTAGTGATTTGTTTTTCGGTGCCTTCAGCAAGGTTTTTCACAAAAATGTTGTTATCGCGCACAAAAGCAATCATGCTGCCATCGGGCGAAAAGGTAGCCAGGCGTTGCTTGCCTCCTTCGGAAAGGGGGCTCAATTGCTTTTTAACCAGATCATACACATAAAAGTTCGACCTGGTGGAATGCCTATAAATACTTTCGGTTTCGGTTGGGATAAGCATTTTGGTTTCGTCGGGGCTTAGCTTATAGCCGCTCAGGCGTAACGGCTCCTCTGCCTCTTTGGGCAAAAGCTCCTTGCGGTGCACCAGGGTTTTGATATATTCACCATGCTTATAACTATAAGCATTGATAGCGGTATCAGCAATTACGGCATAAGATTTTCCATCTTTTAAAGGGTTCATGCCCTGAATCATTTCGGGGTTGAATTTGCCACTCAGCCAAATATCTTCAAGGCTGATGTTTTGCTTTTGATCCTGGGCTGAAATAAAGAATGGCAGAAGCATGGCAACGGCCAGGGTGCATAAGGTTTTTTTCATGATGAAAGGTTTAATTTGGTCGCCAAAATTACGGATAATTTACTATTTAAAAGCTGTCAATAGGCATTTGTAAACCAATGCCGGTTGCTTTGACCAATCCCAAAAATCCCTACCTTTGCACACTCAAAATAAATAAGCAAATACTATGTTTGAAGGTTTAAGCGAAAAACTCGAACGATCGTTCAAAATACTTAAAGGCCAGGGTTATATCACCGAGATTAATGTGGCCGACACCTTGAAAGAAGTCCGCAAGGCCTTGCTGGATGCTGACGTTAGTTTTAAAATTGCCAAGGATTTTACCAATACGGTAAAGGAAAGGGCTTTGGGCGAAAAAATCCTCACAGCCGTCAAGCCTGGTCAATTAATGGTGAAACTGGTTCATGATGAGCTGGTTGACCTGATGGGGGGCGAGCATGAAGAGATCAATATCAAAGCCAACCCGGCCATTATTCTGATTGCCGGCTTGCAAGGTTCTGGTAAAACCACCTTTTCGGCTAAATTGGCCCATTATTTAAAAAAGAAAAAGGGCAAACAACCGTTGCTTGTTGCCTGCGACGTTTACCGCCCTGCGGCCATCAACCAGCTGAAGGTATTGGGCGAACAGGTTGAGGTAGGTGTTTATACCGAAGAAGACAACAAAGACCCGGTTTCCATTGCCAGAAATGCCATCAAGCGGGCGAAGGAAATGGGGCAGAATGTTGTGATTATCGATACCGCAGGACGTTTGGCTATTGATGAGCTGATGATGAAGGAAATAGCAGCTGTAAAGGCTGCAGTGAACCCCCATGAAATTCTTTTTGTTGTTGATGCCATGACCGGACAGGATGCAGTGAATACTGCCAAGGCATTCAACGACAGGCTTGACTACAATGGAGTGGTGCTCACCAAACTCGATGGCGATACCCGCGGCGGCGCTGCCCTGACGGTGCGATCAGTGGTGGACAAACCCATAAAATTTGTTGGGATAGGTGAAAAAATGGACGCGCTGGATGTGTTCTATCCCAAACGTATGGCCGACAGGATATTGGGTATGGGCGATATTGTTTCGCTGGTGGAACGTGCACAGGAGCAGTTTGACGAGGAGGATGCACGCAGGCTTCAGAAGAAGATTGCCAAGAACGAATTCAATTTCAACGACTTTCTTAAGCAAATTCAACAGATCAAAAAGATGGGTAACATCAAAGATCTGGCAAGCATGATTCCGGGAATGGGAAAAGCCATGAAGGACACCGATCTGGATGACGATGCATTCAAAGGCGTTGAGGCCATTATCCACTCCATGACACCGGCAGAGCGCGAAAACCCCAAATTATTGAATGGCAGCAGAAGGCGTCGTATTGCCAATGGCAGTGGTACCGATATTGTGGAGGTAAACCGCCTGGTGAAACAATTTGATGAAACATCCAAAATGATGCGCATGATGACCACAGGTGGAGGCCGTAAAATGGGTAGGATGATGCAGCAGATGAAACAAATGAAGCGATAAAATTTTAAACGTAAAAGTCAAAATGTCCGATAAAATTATTGACGGCAAAGCCATTGCAGCAACTATAAAATCAGAAATTGCCAAAGAAGTGGCTGCTATGATTGATGCAGATATCAAAGCTCCTCATTTGGTTGCTGTTATTGTTGGTGATGATGCCGCAAGCCAAACGTATGTTGCATCTAAAGAAAAAGCAAGTACACAGGTTGGTATTACTTCTTCTGTTTATCGCCTGCCCCAAAATTGCACCGAATCTCAACTGATCGAAACCATCGATTTCCTCAACAACGACCCGGAAGTGGACGGCTTTATTGTGCAATTGCCACTGCCCGCTCATATTGACCCTAACCGCGTGATTGAACGCATTGATCCCACCAAGGATGTTGACGGTTTCCATCCATACAATATCGGGCTTATGCAGCTGGGATTGTCAACCTATTTACCCGCAACGCCTTATGGTATAATAGAATTGCTCAAACGCAGCAAGGTCGAAGTAAAGGGCAAGCATGTGGTTGTTTTGGGACGCTCCAATATTGTAGGTACGCCCATCAGTGTTTTGCTTTCGCGAAAAGCGGAATACGCCGATGCCACCGTTACCCTTTGCCACAGCCGTACTGCTGACATAGCCGCCTTCACCCGCCAGGCTGATATACTGATTGCTGCTATCGGACAGCAGGAGTTTGTAAAGGAGGATATGGTAAAAGACGGCGTAGTGGTGATCGACGTTGGAATACATCGGGTGCCTGACCCTGCGTCTCCAAAAGGATACCGCCTTACGGGTGATGTTGATTATGAATCTGTTAAGAAGAAAGCCTCCAAAATCACACCTGTTCCAGGTGGGGTAGGTCCCATGACCATTGTGTCCCTGCTGCAGAATACCCTGCTCGCGGCTAAAAAGAAATTGTAATGAATACTAAAAATATTTTTCACCTTTTTTGCTTTTTAATTTGTTTGCAAACTACTGTTTTACAAGCGCAAAAGCAAGGATGCACCGATCCCCATGCCAGTAATTTTGATCTGTTTGCAGTCGAAAATGATGGATCGTGCAATTACAGACCAGTCATTTTAACGCCTCCTTTTGCATTTGAATTGCCGCAAGATGTTCGAGAGACTTCCGGCCTGGTTTTTCACAATAATTTGCTTTGGACCCACAACGACAGCAACCACCAAGCGATACTTTATGCTTTAGATACGGCCACTGCAGAGGTGGTTCAGCAGGTGCAAATTGCCAATGGCAACAATGTGGATTGGGAAGAAATTACAGCAGATGAAACATACCTGTATATTGGCGATTTTGGCAACAATGCAGGGGCACGCAAGGATTTGCGTATTTATCGGGTAGGTTTGGATCAATTGCCCGAAACGGGTGATGCTTCCATTCAAGCTGATATCATAGAATTCAGTTACCCTGATCAAATCAGTTTTAGCCGAAACCGAACCCATAATTTTGATTGCGAGGCCTTTATTGCTTTCAATGGACATCTGTATCTTTTCAGTAAAAACAGGGGTGACCAGCAAACAAAATTGTATCGCCTGCCTGCACAGCCGGGCACTTATGAAGCAGAATTACTGGATGTTTTTGATTCAAAAGGCTTGATAACAGGTTCAGCCTACAATGCCCAAAACAACGAAATTGCTTTGATTGGTTATGTAAACCAGATTTGGACACCCTTTATGTGGCTGCTCTACGATTTTGAAGGGGATGATTTTTTTGGCGGAAATAGAAGACGAATTGATTTGATCAACCTTGTAACCACCCAAACCGAAGGCATTTGCTATTTGGACGGGAAAAACCTGTTGATCTCATCGGAAGAAAGTCCAACTTTTTCAGCAAGGGTATTTCGCTTTAATACGGCGCCTTATACTGACCACCCAGGTAGTAATTCCCTGAGTTTTGCAGGTAAATCGCATTTGGCCATCCTATACGATTCGTTGAAGCAGAAGCAGCTGCAACTGCACCTGAACAATGCACGCAAGGAGGGTGCCCGAATTGATATTTTAAATGATAGCGGCCAAATTGTTCATACTGAGCATATGAAGTTTAAAAAACGAAGCGATTCCTGGGTGATGATCAACCTGAAGCACTTACCATCAGGCACATATGAGGTGGTGTTTATGAATACGAAGCAAACCCTCTCCATCCCATTTGAATTGCCATGATTAAAAACAACAATCTTTTCGAGGGGGGGCGTAAACTCCCGTTAATGGAAGAATTTTATACCATCCAGGGGGAGGGACACAATATGGGCAGCGCAGCCTATTTTATCCGTATTGGTGGGTGTGATGTGGGCTGCCACTGGTGCGATACCAAACCGTCTTGGGATGCCACCCATTTTCCGCCAACTTCAGCGGATGAAATAGCCGAAAGAGCTTCTGTTTTTCCTGCTAAAACTGTGGTTGTAACGGGTGGTGAACCATCACTTTATCCCTTGGATTATTTTACTGCTAAGATGAAATCATTGGGTATTAAAACAATGGTTGAAACTTCGGGGGCGCACCCCTTGTCCGGTGATTGGGACTGG
>CAYTUA010000368.1:0-3871 GCA_964440855.1 uncultured Lentimicrobiaceae bacterium | reverse complement strand
GTTCTGAATTCACCGGGAACCATCGATGCCGATTATCGCGGAGAAGTAAAAGTTATCCTGATTAATCTGTCAAATGAAAACTTTACCATAAACAACAGCGACCGCATTGCCCAAATGATCATTTCCAAACATGAACAGGCCAATTGGAAACAGGTTGACCAACTTAATCAGACTGAACGTGGAAGTGGCGGCTTTGGACATACCGGAAAGTAATGTTTGTAATTGCAAAAACAAATTGATCAAATCACTAAAAAATTTCCATAACAAAAACTAACAACACACATGAATATCATCATCCCTATGGCTGGACTGGGAAAGCGACTAAGGCCACACACACTAACCACTCCAAAACCACTTCTGCCTGTAGCAGGCAAACCAATTGTACAAAGACTGGTTGAAGATATTGTAGAAGCAGTAGGTGAAAAAATTGATAAAATCGGATTTGTCATTGGCCGGTTTGGAAAAGTAACAGAAGATCATTTACTTGAAATTGCCCATTCCGTGGGTGCTACAGGAAGCATTCATTACCAGGACGAAGCGCTTGGCACAGCGCATGCCATCCTTTGTGCTGAACCCCTTTTGAAAGGCAAGGTTGTGGTAGCCTATGCTGATACCTTATTTAAGGCTGGCTTTAAGATGGACACGTCAAAGGAAGGCATTATATGGGTAAGCCGGGTGGAAAAACCAGAACAATTTGGCGTGGTAAAATTGACAGAAACCGGAGCTATTGAAGGTTTTTATGAAAAGCCAAAATCATTTGTTTCAGATTTGGCCATTATCGGGATTTATTATTTTCGGGACGGTGAATACTTACGAAATGAATTGCAATACCTTTTGGACCAACGAATTACCACCGGAGGTGAATATGGTATTACCGATGGTTTGCAGAATATGATGAAAAAAGGAACGGCCTTCCATACCGAAACTGTTCAGCAATGGCTCGATTGTGGCAACAAAGACGCTATCGTAGATACCAACAAGCAGGTGCTTCAAAACCTCCTGGAAGAAAACCTGATTTCGGATGAGGCAGATATCGACGGGGCAATCATTATCGACCCCTGTTTTATTGCCAAAGGTGTTAAAATTTCACAATCTGTGATAGGCCCATATGTGTCAATAGGTGCAAACTGCGTTATAAAGAATGCCATTGTTCGCAACAGCATCATACAACAGGAGGCTATGATTGACAATATACTAATCGAAGATAGCCTGATAGGCCAGTTTACCAAGCTTGGTGGCCAGTTCGAAAACTACAGCCTGGGCGACTATAGCCGGCTAAATGAATAGATTAAAGACACATGAATAATCACTTGAAATACCTTTTTGTTTTATTGCTCCTGATGGGTTTTGTGAGTTGCAAAACGCAGGAGCAAGCCGTTTCAAAAGAGCCAAAACCGGAGCAGGAAGAAGTAAGTTTAGAACTGAAGAAGCGCAATGCCAAGCTTTTTGCCGATGGGGTGCGTGAGCGCCTTACAGGGAATACGGCAAAGTCATTTCAGTTGTTTGAACAGGCCCTTGAAGCAGATCCAAATGACCATGCCTCCATGTATGAACTGGCTGAAATGCAGGCAAATAAAGGAAATATGCAGAAGGCACTTCAGCTGATGGAAAAAGCGGTTGAACTTGATCCTGACAACAGCTGGTACCTGGTTCGTATAGCGCAGATTTACAAGCATATTGGTAATTACGAAGCCTATGCAGATGTTTTTTATATGCTAACCGAAATGCATCCTGCCAACCCTGAATATTTCAGCGAATTATCCTCGGCATTGGTACTTCAGGGAAAGTTTGCCGATGCTTTGAAAGTGTATGAACAGATTGAAAAACAAATCGGTGCCAATGAGCTTTTGAGTTTGCAAAAGCACAATATCTACAAGGCAATGGATAAGCCTGAGGCCGCTATTGCAGAGATACAGAAGCTGGCCGATGCCTTTCCTTACGAAACACGATACCATGCCATGCTGGCCGAATTGTATATGGAATATGGTTCGAAAGAAAAAGCCCTTGCAGCATACGAAACCATCAAATCAATTAACCCTGATGATCCCTATGTGCATATCTCCTTGTATGAATACTATATTGGTGTTGGCAATCAGCAGGAGGCATTCAGGGAATTGGTGCTTGCCTTTGAAAACAAAAATCTGGATGTTGATACCAAAATTCAGATTTTGATTTTTTGGCTACGGGAAACTGAGCAACAGGAAGAAGCAGTGAGTCAGGCCCATATGCTTGTTGAAACGCTTGTTGAAGCCCACCCCGAAAGCGCCAGGGCTTACCATATGCTTGCCGAAATGCAATTCAGGGACGAAAAGTATGAGCTTGCCCGCCACAACTTTTACCAATCTATTGCTATAGATAGCAGCGTGTTCATGGTTTGGGAAAACCTGCTTTTTGTGCATATTAACCTGCTCGATTTTGCAGCGCTTGAGCAGGATGGCAAGCGCACCACTGAGCTTTTTCCTGAGCAACCGGTACCTTATTACTTTACGGCAGTTGCCAAGTATCAGAATGGAAAGTATGAAGAAGCCCTGCAAACAGCTGAAAGGGGGCGGCGGTTTGTGGTGGGCAACGATCTTTTGCTAGGTGAGTTTTTTACCATAATTGGCGACACACAGCATAAATTGGGCAAACATGAAGCATCGGATGCGGCATACAACAAGTCGCTTTCAATCAATGCGGAAAATGCCACGGTGCTCAATAATTATGCTTATTACCTAAGCCTTCGCAATGAGCAGCTTGAAAAAGCAGAAGAAATGGCGCGTAAAGCAGTTGAATTGCGGCCTGAAGTATCGGCTTACCTCGATACCTATGCTTGGATTATGTATAAAAAAGGCCGCTATGAAGAAGCAAGGACCTGGATAGAGAAAGCACTGGAACACCTTGAGGAAGATAGCGCAACGATTCTGGAACATTATGGAGATATTCTGTTTAAGTTAGGCGAAAAAGAGCTTGCCCTTGACTATTGGAAAAAGGCCCAGACTGCAGGAGAGGCCTCTGATTTTATTGATCGCAAAGTGAAAGACGGGATGCTTTATGAATAAGATTTTTACAAGATTGCTTTTATCGGCTTTGGTGCTAAGTAGCTTGATGACAGCTTTTCAAGCATGTAAAACCAAGCGGGTGCTACTAAAGAAGCCGCTGAAAGAGCAGGGAGAAGCTTATCTTCTTGAAAAACTGTCTGAAAATCAGATGGATTTCGAATGGTTTTCAGCACGGGCCAATATTAGCTATATCAACAACAAAAACAAAACTGATTTTCGAGGCCAACTCCGTATGCAGAAGGACAGCGTTATTTGGTTGTCTTTTTCCCCTGCCCTCGGACTGGAGGTGGCCAGAATGAAGATAACACCTGACTCCATTAAGTTTATGAACCGGCTCGAGCGTGTTTACTTTGAAGGTGACTACCAATTGCTCAACAACTTTTTGCAAACCACCATCGATTTTGATATCCTGCAATCGTTGTTGATTGGCAACGATTTTACCTTTTATGATAATAATTCGTTCCGGGCTTCTATTGATGCGATGGAATACAGACTTTCAACCACCAGCCGTACCAGGCTGAAGCGCTCACTAAAACAGGGTGATGTACCAAATATTTTTATTCAGAATATTTGGCTCAACCCGGATATTTTTAAAATTACACGCATGAACCTGAAGGAGCTGGGCGAAGAAAACAAGCGTTTGCAGGTCGAATATGGAGCATTTGTAACCGCAGGAAACAAACTTTTTCCATCGAGTATCAGTTTTGGCCTGCAGGCCGATCATAAAATAATCCTGAACATCGAGTTTTCACGCATCGAACTGGAGAAAGAACAATCATTCCCTTTCAGGATACCCGAGAAGTTTTCAAAAATCGAGTAATCTTATCCCA
>CAYTUA010000367.1:0-10574 GCA_964440855.1 uncultured Lentimicrobiaceae bacterium | reverse complement strand
TGTTAATAACCGCTTTTTCGCAACTGCCGAGTGCAAACAGTGCAAAGCCAAATATGGCGATTAAACCTAATTTGTAGTAGCTCTTCATGTTAGTGTCTTTAGATGGTTCATAATTTACAGATGTAAAGATCAGCATATTTTATTATATTGTGAAAGGTATAACAGTCGTCATGAATTACGAATTATCATGCCTTTAGGCATTATTATACATGACCTGTATCATAATAATTCATGACAATGATGTATATTTGCAACGTAAACCAAATGGAAATGCCCAACAGAGATCAATATACCGGATGTACGGTGAGCATGCACAAATGCAAATGCTTTGATAAGCTGACCGAAGAGCAAAAAGCTTACGTAGATAGCAAATCTGTAGTTATTAGCTATAAGAAAGGGGAAGTAGTTTGTAAGAAAGGCAGCTTTGCCTCTCATGTGATGTATATGGAAAGCGGTTTGGCTAAAGTATTTATTGAAGATGGTGTCAATACACTTGTGCTTAAAATTGTGCCTGAGGGTACTCTGTTCGGGCTTTCTTCTCTCAGTGAGGAGCACACTACCTTTCAGTATTCTGTCATGGCCTATATTGATTCAGATATCAGGTTGGTTGATATAGGCGTTTTTAAGGAGATGGTGATGCAAAACCCTGTTTTTGCCAAAGAAGTCATCGAAACATTTAGCAACAACAGCACCCAGATTAATGGCCGCTTCTTCTGCCTTACACACAAGCAATCCTATGGCCGCCTGGCAGATATTCTGATCTGTTTGAGCGACAGGATTTTTAAAAAAACCGAGTTTGATCTACCGCTATCCCGCAAAGAGCTGGCAGAGCTCAGTGGTATGAGCCCCGAAACTGTTATCCGCATGCTAAAAAAATTTGATGAGGATGGGCTTATTGAAGTGAGTGGGAAAAGCCTCCATATAAAAGACTATATGCGGCTCAAAAGGATAAGCGAAACCGGTTAATCCTTATCACAATTCATTCATTTCTAAATGATTGACATCTTGTTTCTCCTCTTTTTTTAAGCGGCTACATCGTCCTGTAGTTTTTGATAGATCCAAATCAATCAGTCTTATTCCCGAAGCAAACACTTGGTATAGTTTTTGTTAATCTCTTCACACCAATACATATTTAGTCCTATTCTAAATAAGACCTTAGTTCACCTTCCCGCAATCTCTTAGACATTATTTAGATTCATTCTATATTGCCTGAAAACGTACGTTATACAATATAACATCTATATATTTGCATATGTATTCTGATACGCTTTTTTTTCTAATTTTGAATTTTTCCCGAGCGTGATTAGAAAGGTTAATTGTGAATTATTGAACAATAAAAATAGCGAATATGGGTAACATCAAAACCATTATCACCTTTGCCCTTGCCGTCCTGCTGCCCTTGCTCATCATAACGATTGCATTGCGTGAAGACAAATCGGAAAATCAAGTTTTGCTGAACCTGCAAATGGAGTATCCCTTACAACACCAGTCAGGTACCGATCATGGTGCCATGGAAATACTGCAACAGGATTTCGATAACCCGCACGAAATTACGGCGGCTTGCCTGTCGTGCCACACCGAACGCGGCAAAGAGGTGATGCAAAGTGCCCACTGGAACTGGGAACGCGAAGCCTATATTCCAGGAAGGGGCGTTACCTATCTCGGCAAGAAAAACCTGATCAATAATTTCTGCACGGGTATTTTCTCCAACGAAGCCAGTTGCAACCGTTGTCATATCGGCTATGGCTGGAAAGACAAAACTTTTGATTTTGACAATCAGTTTAATATCGATTGCCTTGTTTGTCACGACAATACAGGCACATACGAAAAAGCCCGTGGCCAGGCCGGCTATCCCGTTATGGGGGAGGATGGCCCCGATTTCAAACCCATACTGGCCAGTGTTGGTCGGCCTAAACGCGAAAACTGTGGTGCTTGCCACTTCCATGGCGGTGGCGGTAATAACGTAAAGCATGGCGACCTCGAGATGGCCTTGTTAACAGCCGGACGTGATGTGGATGTACACATGGGCGTTGATGGCATGAATATGGCCTGTGTGGATTGCCACTCGGCTACCAACCACCAGATGAAAGGCCGCTATTATGGCACTTCTTCCGAAAACACACAGCGGGCTGAATGCACCGATTGCCATACTGCCATGCCGCATACCAACAACAAGCTCAACGAGCACACCATTAAGGTATCCTGTCAAACCTGCCACATACCGGTTTATGCCAAGGTGAATTCCACCAAGATGTCGTGGGACTGGTCAACGGCTACAAGGCTGCGGGATGGAAAGCCTTATGTTGATCTGGATTCACTCGGCAACGAATTGTACACCTCTATCAAAGGTAGTTTTGGATGGCACCGCATGGTTACGCCGGAATACACCTGGTTTAACGGAACAGCGGACCATCATTTGCTAACCGACAAGGTGGATGAGAACAATCACCCATTAAAAATCAATACTTTAAATGGTTCATATAATGACCATGACAGCAAAATCCACCCCATGAAAGTGCATCGGGGAAGGCAACCGTATGATACCGAATTGCACAACCTGATTCAGGCTAAATTGTGGGACAAAGAAGCCAATATGGGTGCTTTGTGGCTCGACTTGAACTGGGAACGCGCTTTGATAGAAGGCATGGAGTATGCCGGTTTGCCCTACAGTGGAAAGTATGACTTCATTCAAACAGAAATGCTTTTGCCAGTTAATCATATGGTTTCGCCGGCCAATGAGGCACTTAGCTGCACCGATTGCCACACACGTGAGGGCGGTCGCCTGCAATATCTCACCGATTTTTATATGCCTGGCCGCGATTACAACGCCACCCTGGATACCATGGGAAAATACCTGATCATCCTATCCATAGTAGGTGTGTTGGTGCATGGTGCCATCCGTTTTGTAGCAGCAAGGAATAATGCTTAAGTTGATTTTAACCTCTTTATCCAAATGAAAGATACAAAAACTGTTAAAGCTTACGTTTACAAAGGGTTCGAGCGCTTTTGGCACTGGATGCAATCCTTTTTGATACTTTTTCTGGCCCTTACGGGCTTCGAAATTCACAGCAGCTATAGCCTGATGGGTTTTGAAACGGCTGTGGACTTACACAACAAGGCTGCATGGGCGTTTATTGTTTTGATTGTTTTCGCCATCTTCTGGCACTTCACCACCGGCGAATGGAAACAATACCTGCCCACCACCCAAAACCTGAAAGCACAGGCCGAATTCTATATTTTCGGAATCTTTCGCAATGCCCCGCATCCGACCAAAAAAACTGTTATCAGCAAATTGAACCCATTGCAGCGCCTTGTTTATTTGGGTCTTAAAATTCTGATTATCCCAGTGATGGTCGTTTCCGGTTTGTTTTATATGTTCTATAGGTATCCACAGGCGGGCATTATTCAGTCAGCCAATATCGAAAAGCTTGAAACAGTGGCCTTGCTTCATACGCTGGGTGCTTTTTTACTGATAGCATTTGTCATTGTCCACCTGTATTTGATCACTACAGGGCATACGCTTACCTCCAACCTGAAAGCCATGATTACCGGATGGGAAGAGCTTGAAGCAGATACTGAAGAAGGGAAGGATAACAAAATAAATGAAAAGGAGGATCAAGATGCAATCAAATAGATTGAAGGACCTTTTTCTAAAAAGCTGGTCTATCGCTGTGGGCATGTTTGTGTTCATTCTGGTTTCTTCATGCAGCAGCAACCAACAAAATGAAACTGATGAAAGCCCGGAAAGTATTGAAAATACCCTGCTGCTGCTCGATTATTTTGAGCAGAACGGCCAATATATCAACAGTGCTGACATACCATCCATTACCGATGCAAGCGTAATTTATGCCTTGCAAAGCGAAAATATCCTGGTAATCGATTTGCGCCCTGCTGATTATTACCGTGAGGGGCACATTGCGTATGCTGTAAATTTGCGTCCTGTCGAAGTGCTGGATTATTTTACAAACCGCATTGATCCGGCTGCATTTGAGAAAATATTTTTCACTTGCAACAACGGCAATGCTTCGGGGCATGTTACTGCGGTTATGCGCTTGCTGGGCTATGACAATGTGTTTGCCATGCGTTTTGGTATGAGCGGATGGGATCAAAAAATAGCCGATAAATATTGGATGGCCAATATCAGCAGCCATTTGGAAGGCAAAATGGATTTTAAAGCCTACGAAAAAAACCCGGCAGGGGCATATCCTGCTATTCCCGCCAAGGCATCAACAGCGCAAGGCATCCTGCTCGAAAGGGCAGCAGAGGCACTCACCCTCAATGTTAGCGATTATACTTTGAGCCTTTCCGATTTTGAAGAAAACCCTGATGCCTATTACACCATTTGCTATTGGCCGCTTGATAAGTATATCAGCAATGGTCATTTGCCAGGTGCTATTCAATACGACCCAAAAAAATCACTTTCACGCGATACCTATTTGAATACCTTGCCAACTGACAAGCCGGTTGTAGTTTATTGTTATTCGGGGCAGCACAGTGGCTTTGTGGCCGCTTACTTGCAAATGCTTGGTTATGATGCCAAATCGCTGGCCTATGGTGCCAATGGATTTATCCATGAAACGATGGCCCGCACAGAGGCACGCCCCACCAGGACTTTTACGGCCAATCTTGTTCAGGGATATCCGGTGGTTGAATCTGGAGCGGAAATGCCCATTATTGATTCCAAAGAAATTGAAAAAGAAAAAATTACAGTTCAAGGTGGATGCTAATTGCAATGCATACCTTATTGGATAAACTATAAAAAAAGAAAAAAATGAAAGCAATTCAAAAGCCGTATATGAACTCCTACCTGGCGGGTTTCCTGCTGGGATTGGTGTTGTTATCCGCATTTTTTGTCACCGGACGCGGTCTGGGTGCCAGCGGGTCGGTCAAAAGTGTGGTCATTTCGTCTGTAGCAGCAGCTGCACCCGAGTATGCCGAAGCCAATCCCTTTTACGCCGAAGCCTTTAGCGAAGGCCCCGGCCCTATGAAGAATTGGTTGGTTTACCTAACGCTGGGCGTATTGGCTGGTGCGTTTTTCTCGGGTTCCATGTCGGGCAGGCTGGGTTTTAAAATTGAAAAAGGCCCCAAACTGAGCTCCGGATGGCGTTTGCTTTTTGCCACATTCGGGGGGCTACTTTTTGGGCTGGGTGCGCAGTTCGGACGTGGGTGCACCAGTGGTGCTGCATTAACGGGCATGGCCATCCTATCAACCGCCGGTTTTGTAACCATGATGGCCATTTTCGGAACCGGTTATGTAGTGGCTTATTTTTTTAGGAAACTTTGGATTAGTTAGAAAGGAGCATATTATGGGACCATTAATACCACTTGGATTTGTTAATCCTGAACTTAATCTCTTTTTTGCCTTTGTAATCGGGCTGGGCTTTGGCTATGTGCTCGAGCAGGCCGGTTTCTCTTCTTCCCGCAAGCTGGCAGGCGTTTTCTATGGCTACGATTTCGTGGTTTTACGGGTGTTCTTTACGGCTGCTGTCACTGCCATGAGCGGCATTCTGCTTTTCAACTACATTGGTTGGCTTGACGTTAATTTATTGTATGTCAATCCTTTCTACGTGTGGTCAGCCATCATTGGCGGAGTTATCATGGGCGTTGGTTTTATATTGGGCGGATTTTGCCCGGGCACCAGCCTGGTTGCTGCCGTCATTGGTAGGATTGATGCCATTTTCTTTGTCATCGGATCCATGATAGGCATATTTTTCTTTGGACAGTTTTACAGCCTGTTTGAATCCATTTACACAGGAAACTTTTTAGGAAATGTGTATGTTTACGACTCGCTTGGCATAAGCCGCGAATGGTTTGCTTTTATGTTGATTGCAGTTGCCTTGATGGCTTTTTTTATTACGCAGATAATTGAAGATAAGGTAAATGATACTACCGAAGCTGTAAAAAAAGAGCGACCTTCTTATATTATTCCAACAGCCATTGTTCTTTTTGTTGGCATTTTGTTGCTCATATTACCACAGGAGCCGCGCAGTAACTGGCATGAAAAAGGACCTGACGAGATGCTTCAACAAATGGCGGAGGGTTCGCATCTGGTGCCAATAGACAAAGTGGCTTACAGCCTGATCAAGCCTGATGCACAGAATCTGGTGCTTATAGATGTGAGAAGTGCCGAAGATTTCAGCCACTTTTCACTGCCCGGCACTGTCCATATCCCAAAGCAGGAAGTACTTTTGCCGCGCTATAAGGACTTTTTTAAGTCAGCAGGGCGCATTGTGCTTTATTCACACGGAGATACAGATGCCACAGAAGCCTGGATGCTCTTGTTCAGGGCTGGCTACACCAATGTGTTTGTGATGGAGGGAGGTTTGAACCACTTCTTTGCTGAATTTTTTGATTCGCTACCTGCATCCGGAGAAAGTTACGACCAGATGCAGCTCTTCCAAGCACGTTTCAGGGAAGAAGCGCAGCAGTATTTCCGCGAAGGCAAGGCAGCAATAAAGCCAGATCAAACGCCTGTTCCCGTAATCAAACAAGTTGAAATTGAAATGCCGGCCGGTGGTGGTTGTTAATCAGTAAAACACAAAGAAATGAATACATTAAAATCCAATTTACTCAATACTGCAGCTTTTCTTTTTGCGGCAGTGGTGCTGCTATTTATGCTTCTTCAGTGGTTGTTTTCACCCAATTACAAGCTCACCAACCAGGAAATGGCAGATCAACTTGCGCAGGACGAAATGTGGCTTATGCCCATTGATGTGCATGAAATTGCCCAAAAAGGGGACTTGGAGAATTATTTATTTGTTGACTTGCGCAGCCCTGAAGCATTTCGCAAAGGCACGCTTCCAATGGCAGTGAATGTTCCTTTTGATAAACTTCTGGACAAGCAAAGCCTGAAGATGTTTGATACGCGGAAGACCATCCTTTTGTTTGCTGACAAGGAATCTGTCAGTGCTTCTGCGGGTTTACTGCTTAAATCGCAGGGATACGATAACCTCCGCATGGCTGCCAATGATTTTGATTTTTTAAAAAACCAGGTTTGGGAGCAATACCGCCCGGCTGCTGCATTTAGCCGTCAGGAAAAAGCGCGCTATGATTACAACCGCTTTTTCAGGCAAGCACCTAAAAAAGCTACGGAAACCAGTTCCAAAATGCCTGCCGGGCCTCAGGAAGAAGTGGTAAAGGTGCAGGGTGGATGTTAATTTGGTTGTGCATGTTGTTGTTAGATTAACAACTATATACACCTGAAAATTCAAATTGGATTCGCATCAGGTTTTTAGTTTTTTTGGTGCTCAATTATTTCGCTCAATCTCGCGCAGGTTGTCCAGCTTTTTCTTTTCCAGAAAACTATTGATGTCGCCCGGATACTCTTCAACGCGCTTGTTGCCAAAGCCAAATACTTTATCGGCTAAACCATTCAGGAAATCGCGGTCGTGGGAAACCAGCACCAAAGTGCCATCATAATCCTGCAAGGCACTTTTCAAAATGTCTTTGGTACGCATATCCAAATGGTTGGTGGGCTCATCCAGAATAAGCAAATTCACTGGCTCCAGCAACAATTTGATCATGGCCAGCCGGCTGCGTTCACCACCAGACAGCACTTTTACCTTTTTGTTCCAGCTTTCGTCGCCAAACATAAAAGCACCCAGCAAGTCCTTGATTTTTGTCCGGATATCCCCTTTGGCAACATCATCAATGGTCTGAAAAACGGTGATTTCCTCATCAAGCAAAGAGGCTTCATTCTGAGCGAAATAACCAATTTTCGAGTTGTGCCCTATGGTCAGCTTCCCATCGAAATCGGTTTGGCCCATCAGGCATTTAACCAGGGTGGACTTGCCCTCACCGTTTTTTCCAACAAAAGCAACGCGCTCGCCCCTTTTGATGGTAAGCGAAACATTTGCAAAAACGGTGTGATCGCCGTACGATTTGCCAAGTCCTTCGGCAATAACGGGGTAACTGCCCGAACGGGGCGAAGGCGGGAACTTCAGCCGCAATGCTGAGTTATCCACCTCATCCACTTCCACCAGTTCAAGCTTTTCGAGCATACGCACCCGCGACTGCACCTGATTGGTTTTGGAATAGGTTCCTTTGAAACGTTCGATAAACACCTCGTTATCAGCAATAAACTTTTTTTGCTCGTCAAACTGCTTCTGTTGCTGTTGGCGCCTGTCGTGGCGCAGCTTCAGATAGGCCGAATAATTCACCTTATAGTCGTAAATCCTGCCCATGGTAATTTCGATGGTGCGGGTGGTGATATTGTCAACAAAGGCACGGTCGTGCGAAATTACAATGACCGCTTTTGCACTGTTTATCAAAAAATCTTCGAACCATTGAATGGATTCTATGTCCATGTGGTTGGTGGGCTCATCAAGTAAAATAAGATCGGGTTTTTGAAGCAGTATTTTGGCCAGTTCGATTCGCATACGCCAACCGCCACTGAATTCGGCTGTGGGCCGCGAAAAGTCACCGCGCAAAAAGCCTAGCCCCAACAGGATTTTCTCTACCTCAGCATCAAAATTAGGTTGCTCAATGGAGTAATACTTCTCACTCAGTGTTGAAACCTTTTCAATGATCTCATAGTATTCGGCTGATTCATAATCCGTACGTGATGACAATTGGTGGTTGAGCTCTTCAATTTCGCGTTCCATTTCCAGGATGTGGGCAAAGGCCTGAGAAGCCTCCTCAAAAACGCTGCGGGTATCATCGGTGAGCAAGTGCTGTGGCAAATAGGCAATTACCGCATCTTTCGGGGCCGTTAACTTGCCGCGTGTTGGTGCCTTAGTTCCTGCCAGTATCTTTAAAAGGGTGGATTTTCCGGCACCATTCTTGCCCATTAGGGCAATCCGGTCCTTTTCATTGATTGAAAATGAAATATCCTGAAATAGGGTGGTGTTCCCAAACTGTACCGTAAGGCCGTCAACTGAAATCATAGGGAGTTTTAATTGCGGCGCGAAGATAGTCTATTTCACCGTATTGAATTTTAAGCCAGAAAGCAGCATGCATATAAAACTAATTCCGCTCCCGCGGCTTCAGTTGGCATACGCATGCACCACTCAGGCGTTGTTGTACATCTTCTTCCATGGGCAGCCCGTCGCGCTCCCAGTCAACAAAACCGCCTGCCAGTCCAAAAATGTTCGTGTAGCCTTTTTCAATGAGCTTAAGGTAGCAGTTTTTGGTTTGGATGCCCACAGCATCCCCTATGATAACAGGCAGGTCTTTAGGTATTTCATCCATGCGCTCGTCAAATTCGGTATAAGGCAGCAACTGCAAGCGATTGACTTTTGCTTGCTTAAAAGTGCTCTCGCTCAATGGGCGCAGGTCAACAAGCAACACATCTTCCTGCAAAAAGGGTAATGCTTTTTTTGGGGTTATATAGTGTAACCCATTTATTTCGTAGCTGTTCTGTTTGAGTTTTACACATGTCATAAGCTATTCGTTTTTAAAATATACCCCCGTAAATTAAGCCGCTGATGGTGGCCATGATAACAACCAAAGCAACATACACAAGTGTTTTCTGTGTTCCCAATACGCCACGGATTACAAGAATATTTGGCAATGACAGGGATGGTCCGGCCAACAACAGAGCCAATGCCGGCCCTTTGCCCATACCCGAAGCGATAAGGCCTTGCAGAATGGGCACTTCCGTAAGGGTGGCAAAATACATAAAAGCACCTACTATGGATGCGAAAAAGTTGGAAAACAAGGAATTGCCCCCCACAAGGGCCGAAATCCATTCTCCTGGAATGATGCCAGGGATAGCCGTATCATCATGTGTGGAACCCAGCAGAAAACCGGCAGCAATAACGCCAATGGCGAGCAAAGGCATGATTTGTTTGGTGAAATCCCAACTGCTGATGGTCCATTCGGCATTGTCAGGGTCGGTTTTATCGAGCAGGGTAATGATACTCAGGGCAGCGATGCCCACAACCATCGGAACAAGGGGCGAGCTGCTAAAGAAACCGGCTGCGGCCGTAGCCAGCACGGCCAATGCAACGGTCCACCATTTTAGCTTGAGGATAAAAATCAGGGAATACACGAGCATCAGGGCAAAAAAGGAAGTGATATGCCATTTATGCGACCAAATCCAAAACCAGGTGCCTTCGTCAACCCCCGACTCAGGTTTGCCCCAATTGGCAAAAACCAGTATCAGTACCAAAACGAAGAAATGAAATGATGTTTTCCACATCGGGCGTTTCTCAGGAACATCCGGGAAATTCAGCTGTTCAGCCCTTTTGGCGCGTTCCTCCTTGCGATAAATGAGGGACATGACCGAACCAATTACAATGGCAAAAACAACTGCGCCAACAATGCGGGCAACACCCATTTCGAAGCCCAATATTCTTGCTGTAAGAATGATAGCCAGAATATTAATGGCAGGGCCGGAATATAGAAAGGCAATGGCTGGCCCCAGGCCGGCGCCCCGCTTGTGAATACTGGAAAAAAGCGGCAGAATGGTGCAACTGCATACAGCCAAAATGGTGCCACTCACCGAAGCCACGGTATAAGCAACCCATTTTTTGGCTTTGGCCCCAAAATACTTCATTACTGCGCCCTGACTGACAAACACTGCAATTACCCCCGCAATAAAAAATGCTGGCAGCAGGCACAAAATAACGTGT
>CAYTUA010000366.1:0-3107 GCA_964440855.1 uncultured Lentimicrobiaceae bacterium | reverse complement strand
GGCTGCAAACCAAATGTTTGGTGGTTCGCCACAGCAGATTGAGTATGCCGCCGAAATGGGACTGGAGCACCACCTGGGCCTTACCTGCGACCCTATTGGCGGATTGGTGCAGGTGCCTTGCATCGAGCGCAATGCCCATGCCGCTGCCCGTGCCCTCGATTGCAATATGTTTGCCCTGCTTTCGGATGGCAATCACTTTGTATCATTCGATAAGATTGTACAAACCATGAAGGAAACCGGCAAGGACATCCCCAGTTTGTACAAGGAAACGGCTGAAGGTGGTTTGGCGCGATTTGCGAGGAGAGATTGATTCGGTAAAGCCCATTAAGAGGCATTTACTATATGACATTACAGAAATAAAACAATCGGTTTTTAAACCGGTTCTAGCTCCTAAATCTTATAAACATTAAGATATCAAAACCATATTTTTTTTCACTGTTGTCCGGTAAAAAAACGTGATCGCTTATTAAACACTTGCTTTATCGCGTCCCGCAGGGAGGTTCGTACGAGATAGATTTTAGCCGGACAATAGTGAATTTTCAAACGGAGAATAAACAAAAGACAAAATAAAATCCATTCACCTCAGCCATATTTTGAGAAACATTTTCTAAATTTTTCAGTCTGAAAGAAGAAAAATGATATTTTCGCAGCGATGAAACTCAAAGTTTATTCCATTACGCTGTTGCTGTCATTTTTGATAGTGTTAAGCCATGAAATGATCCCCCACCATCATGATGTGGATGATTACAGCTTTTTGTTTGGGTTTGATTTTTCAGAACGCCATCATCATGCATATGATACAGACCACCACCATCATGGCGGTGAGCATCATTCGCATAAACCGGAAAAAGAACATCCCCACAGCTTTCCTTTTCATCAGCACCTGTCAGTAGATAACGGCTTTGATTATATCAGAATAAACGCAAAAGAGGATTTAAATGCTGCATGCATCTCAATTGCAGATCTTTATATTATTGGCATTTCTACCATTGTACCTTCTCCGGATATTGAACTTATTCGTTTTAGAGACAAGCCTTTTCTCATACCTGCCAACTTCAAGCCCGGGGCCATTGGCCTGCGGGCTCCCCCTGCTATTGCCTGAATTTAAGATAAACAATCATTCTATTTTTAATCCTGTCCACTTTAGGGTGGATAACAAAATCAATCTGTTATGAAACGATTTACATATTTATTAATGTTCTTTTATCTTGTTATAATGATTGCCTCCTGTGGTTCTGAAACAACAAAAACGAATGACCACGGACATGAGCATGGCACTGAAACCCACACGCATGACGACCATGACCACGACCACGATCATGTGCATACCGAACAAGAAGAATTTATTGTTGGAGACAGCACAAGTAATTCCAAATCGGAAGAACATCACAATCATGACCACGATCACGATCACGATCACGATCATGTACATTAATTAATCTGTCGAGTTGAATAAAGTGAAGCAATCTGATTAAAAAAAAGATTGCTTCATCATTTGTATTTATAAAGACGAAATCAATCAAAAATGAAGACAATATTTTATATATCAATTATTGTATTGACCAGCCTGTTTGTCGGTTGCAATAACTCCCACAACAAAGGAGGCCACAGCCATGATACAGTTGGTGGGCATGAAGCGCATGATGACCACGAACATGAAGAAGGCACCCTCAGCTACACATTATTCTCAGACGATTATGAATTGTTCGTAGAGTTTCCGGCCTTGGTCGTTGGGCAAACATCTTCCTTTGCTGCTCACTTTACCCAATTAAACACCTATAAACCTGTTTTGGAGGGCAAGCTTACAGTGAGCATCATTCAAGGGAATAAAGGGATTCGCCATCATGTAGATGCCCCTTCAACTCCCGGTATATTTCGTCCGGCCTTGCAGCCAAAAGAAGCAGGAGCCTATAAAATGCTGTTTGAGCTGCAAAGCCCGTCAGGAAATGTTCGTTTTGAAATTCCTGAAATACAGGTTTTCACTAATGCCGAAGAAGCTGCCCATGCAGTTGTTGAGCCTGCAAGTGGAGATGAGATTTCGTATTTGAAAGAACAGGCATGGAAAACAAACTTTGCCACACAGCAATTGTCACCTCAGCCATTCTATTCGGTTATTCACACTTCCGCCAGGGTAAAAGGACAACCTCAATCTTCGGTTGCAATAAACGCACAAACAGAAGGACAAGCAAATCTGATTGCGATACTTGGACAAACGGTAAGAAAGGGCGAACTATTGGCCGTGATTGCAAGTTCCGGCATCGAAAATAATTTGAATTCCAGACTAACAGAATCAAGAATTGCTTTTGAAAAAAGCAAAGCGGATTACGACCGTGCCAAGCCATTGGCCGAAAACCAAGTGGTATCGAAAAAGGATTTCTTGCAAATTGAATCTCAATACAAGCAGGACTCATTGCGTTATTACCAATTGGCCAATCAGGTATCGCAAAATGGCTTGAAGCTTAAATCACCCATTGAAGGGTTTGTCAGCAGTATTCGAGTTAATAACGGACAGTTTGTTGATAGAGGTTCGGTTATTATGCACATCAGCAATAAAAATGAACTGCTAATTGAGGCATATGTAAATCAATCTGATTTTAAGAAAGTAAGTGGTATTTTCGATGCAAACTTTTCTTTTGGCGAAAACCAAGAAATCATAACGCTAAAAGAACTCAATGGGAAGTCAACTTCAAGCACGGCATTTGTTACCGAAAACACAACGCGCATACCCGTTACTTTTTCGGTTCAAAACAATGGGGAATTGATGCCGGGGATGTTCCTCGAAGCTTTTCTGAAAACAGACAGGAAAGAGCAGGCATTGGTCGTACCCTTATCATCAATTATTGAGGAGCAAGGTCAATATTTTGTGTTTGTTCAAACCGGGGGCGAAACCTATGAAAAAAGACAGGTTGAATTGGCGAATAACGATGCTGTTTTAACAGAAATAACCTCTGGGTTAACTGTTGGCGAGCGGATAGTAACCAAAGGTGCTTATCAAATCAAATTGGCTGCCATGTCGGGCGATTTACCGCTGCATGGTCATACGCATTAGGATTGGTGATTGAGGATTGGTGATTGGTGATTGAGGATTGGTGATTGGTGATTGAGGA
>CAYTUA010000365.1:0-3142 GCA_964440855.1 uncultured Lentimicrobiaceae bacterium | reverse complement strand
CAGGACCGATTCGGTAAGGAACTGCATGATCAGTTGTCCGCGGTGTGCACCGGCCACCTTGCGAATCCCTACTTCGCGCGAACGGCTGACTGATCGTGCGGTGGCCATGTTCATATAATTGATGATGGCAAGCATCAGGATAAATATACCTGCAAGTGCAAAAATGTAAAGATATGACTTGTTACCAACGGGTAAATCTGACTGGTATCCGCCTTGTAAGTGCACTTTTGCCAATGGGGTAAGTACCGGTCTGAAAGTAGCATTTAGCTGATCGCCAAGCGATTTCATATACTTTTCGAAAAACACGGGAAAACTTGTGTAAATCCCTTCAGGTGAGCTGCCTTCGTGCAAACGGATATAGGTCATTACATTTACGTTCCAAAACATATTGGGGTCGAGGCTGTGCAGCAATTGTGGATTGTTGCGAACGGCACTGATCAGCGAAACGAGGCCTCCGAAGCGCAGATGCGAGTTTTCGGGCACATCACGAATCACACCGGTTACTTTGATGGGAAAGCCTGCATCAGTTTCCATTATTTGGCCAACCGGGTTTATGTTGCCGAAGTATTTTTGTGCGGTGCTTTCGGTAAGCACAACCGAGCCAATATCATCGAGTACCTGTTCCGGATTTCCATATACAAATTCGTGGCTGAAGATGTCGAACATGGTTGAATCCACATAGTAGAAATCATCTTCGTAGAACTCCTTATTGTCAAAGCGGATCAGAATCGTTGGCATTTGTGCCAGTCGCACCATTTGGCTTACCTCGGGGAATTCCTGCACAAAGGCAGGACCCAGTGGCAGGGCAGTAACAGCAAAACGGTCCTCGTGATCTTTGATATTGAAAACAGACTGTATGCGGTAAATGTGCTCATGGTTTTGAAAATGCTTGTCGTAGCTCAGTTCATTTTGCACATAGAGTAAAATAAATATTGCTGCCACAAAGCCCACTGCAAGCTCGAGTATGCTCAGTCCTGAATAAACTTTTGATTTCAGCAGGTTGCGGTAAGCTGTCAGCAGATAGTTTTTTAACATGCCCATAACGATGGTTTTGTTGTGCCCGTGCATAATAACTGCCATTTCGGGCCCTGGTTCAGGCTTCTGTGAGCGATATTTATGCCAAACAACGTAACCGCCTGTCTTGTAACTATATAAACTGAATCAACATCACCAACAACAGCAAAACTGTTCGTTTTAGAAAGGGGAATGTTCAAAAACGTACAAAAAGTTGGTGGAAATTACCCGGAAAGGGGTTTTACGGCGAGATTACCCGGAACAAAAATACCACATGATACAATCGTTCGGCAGCGGACTTTTGCCAACTGTCAACTAAAAAACGTGATAAACAAATCACCTCGCCACAAAAAAAGGCATTAATACAGGAAATTATCATAAGGATACCGAATGGCATGCATATCCCTGATTTCATCATAGAGCAAACTTCTAAACTCCTGGTAGTTTTGTTTTTCGGTGGCCGAAATGAAAATACTGGGTAATTTGTTATTGGCCATCCAACTTTTTTTTAGCTCCTCGAGGGAATAATTTTTTTTGGTAAGCGGGCTCAGGTCATCTTCATCTTTTTGCTCGTAGGTGTAGGCATCCACCTTATTGAAAACCATAATGGTTTTTTTGTCGGCAGCGCCAATTTCGGACAGTGTTTGGTTTACGGTTTCTATCTGTGTTTCAAATTCGGGGTGAGAAATATCGACCACATGCAGCAAAATATCCGACTCGCGCACTTCATCCAGGGTTGATTTGAAGGATTCAATCAGGCTGTGGGGCAGTTTGCGGATAAAGCCTACCGTATCCGACAACAAAAAAGGTAAATTATCAACCACTACCTTACGCACTGTTGTGTCGAGTGTGGCAAAAAGCTTGTTTTCGGCAAAAACGTCTGATTTGCTCAACAGGTTCATAATGGTGGATTTGCCCACATTGGTATAACCAACCAATGCTACGCGGATCATTTTTCCACGGTTTTTTCGTTGGGTTGTTTGTTGCACATCTATATCCTCCAGCCGTTTTTTTAGCAGGCTGATCTTGTCGCGGATAATACGCCGGTCGGTTTCGATTTCGGTTTCACCGGGCCCCCTGAGCCCGATGCCTCCCCTTTGCCGCTCCAGGTGGGTCCACATGCGGGTAAGGCGCGGCAGCAGATATTGGTATTGAGCCAGTTCTACCTGTGTTTTGGCATGTGCCGTGCGGGCCCTTTTGGCAAAAATATCGAGGATCAGGTTGGTGCGGTCCAGGATTTTGCATCCCAGTTCTTTTTCCAGGTTCCTGATTTGTGATCCCCCCAACTCATCATCAACAATAACGATATCTATTTCTTCGGCCAATACATATTGCTTGATTTCGTCCAATTTTCCGCTGCCAACATAGGTGCGTACATTGGGCCTGTCAATGCTCTGGATAAAGCTTTTTACGGGGACACCACCGGCTGTTTCAACTAAGAATGCCAACTCACCGAGGTATTCTTCTGCTTTCTCACGGCTTTGCTCACGAGTGGCAAGGGCCACAAGCACAATACGTTCCTGGCTTTTTGCGGTTTCAATGCCTTTTCCCATACTCTATGATTTGGTTTTACGGTGTTTGTGACCTGAGCTAAGTCCGGATCGCATGTCTCTAGTCATGAAATAAACGGCCATACTGGCTATCAGGAAATGTGTGAAAACGTCGGGTATGGGTGATGGCTTGAGAAGTAAAAGAAATGTATTAAACATGGCAGCAAGAAATACCATAAAAAAGCCATAAAAGAGGAAATACTTTTTGGCTGTAACGATCAATAGCAATGCAGCTGTTCCCAGCAATAAGATCAGAAACCAGCGAAGTGTCCAGTTTCCGAAGTTGCTTTCAAACCCGGGCGTATCAATATAGGGGAAAAGAACGGTAAACAAATAGCCTATTACGCCTATTCGCATCAGAAAGGTAACAATTTTTATGAGCCTTTTTTGAGATTTAATGTTCATTTTGTAAGTGTTTTAGAAGGGTCTGAACCCAATAATTTCGCGCACTTCCCTGATGGTTTGCCTGGCACTTTCGCGGGCTTTTTCAGCGCCCATGCGTGCTACTTTGCTTAGGTAAGCATTATTTGCTTTAATGTCAAGGGTTTGCTGGCGTAAAGGTGCAACAAAAGTATTGA
>CAYTUA010000364.1:0-6742 GCA_964440855.1 uncultured Lentimicrobiaceae bacterium | reverse complement strand
ATAGAAAAAGTCGCGATAAATGCGCCAGCCGTCGCGGAAAATTTGCTCCCATTCGGCGCGTGGTTCGATGCGCATAGTTAGTTGATCCAGCTTAAGCTTGCCTTCTCCGGCTTTTTGGTTGGGTGCGATGCTGGCCACTCCATAATCACCACGCTGCTGATACAGGAATTTCTTACCATCTGCCGAAACAGTGGCAGAGCGAACGCCTTCCATAATGGTTTCGCTTTTTTGCTCATTCACCTTATAGCGGTGCATGCCCTCGTTGTTAAAATAAATCAACCCACCATCGGCCATTTGCAGGTTCCAATAATTTCCACTCGGCAAGGGAAAAGCAATAATACGCCGGTCGGCGTTTGCCGCTTCGATTTTTACCACTACATCCGCTGCAGGTTTGCTGTCTTCCTTTTCAGCTGCCGTCTCAACAGTTTCTTTGGGTTCAAACAGTCGTGGTGATGCATCAGTTAATGGTAAAGCATAAATGCGGGTGGCATCGTTGTAGAGGTAATTGAACTCAAAAGAAGAAAAAGCCAGATTAAAATCCCTGTTGGACAGAAAGAAAATGTATTGGCCGCAATTGGAAAACACAGGGTTTCTATCCGAAAAGGTTTCATCCGTCATGCGTTGCTTTTGTTTGGACGCGATGTTGTACACCCATATGGAGCTCTGGCTGTTGCTGTTACTATTGGTATAGGCAATCCATTTGGAATCGGGCGAAAAACTATAATCCCGCAATTCAAAAGCACGGGCTTCATCGACAACGGTGATGGCAGCTGTGTTCACATCGAGCAATTGCAGTTTCATGCTGCGGTCGAAAAACAACAGGTAGCGACTATCGGGCGACCATTGGGCCTGGTACTTCCAGCCCTTGGAACCGCTTGTAACTTGGCGTGGTTCAGCATTCTCCTTGTTTTCCAACAAATACACTTCATACTCACCACTTTCGTCACTGTAATAAGCCATGTATTTGCCATCGGGCGACCAGCTTGGGTAAATGTCGCGTTCGCCCTGGCTACGGGTCAGGTTGTGGGTGGTGCCCTCGCCTGCCGGAACCGAAAAAATATCTCCCCTTGCATCAAAGAGCACCCTGTTGCCCGAAGGCGAAATAGCGGTGCTGTGGATATGATCCTTTACATTTTTAAAATAAGGAAGGGTATTGATGTTGTCATAACGGATATTCACCACCACCCTTTCATTTTCGCCGGTTTCCAGGTTCAGTTTGTACAAATGACCGCCATTTTCATATACAAGTTGGCCATTGTTTCCACTGGGCCACATGGCATCAAATTTATCGTTGAAAGTGAGTTGTTCTATCGCTTTTGTTTGCACATCATAGCTGTGGATATTGAGCCACAAATCCCTGTCGGAAGCAAAATAAATCTTGTTGCCGTACCAGGTGGGAATGTGGTCTGTACCTTTGAAATCGGTAATTTGCTCAGAGGTATTGTTTTGCAGGTCGTAAATCCACAAATCGGAAGCACGGCCTCCTTTGTAGCGCTTCCATGTGCGGAATTCGCGGTCGGGCAAGGTAAAAACGATTTTATTGTCGTTGGGCGACAGATCGGCAAAACCGCCATAGGCAATGGGATATTCCTCTTCGAAACCGCCATCTATGCTGATTTTATAATAATTTCCCATACGCTCGCCATAGGCAGTGCGGTTGGCACGAAAGAAAACATGCTTGCTGTCAGAAGTCCAACCTAAAACCACATGGTCAAAGCCTCCACGTTGTGGCATAGGGCCTACATCATTATAATACGTAAGCTGTTCAGGTGTGCCGCCGGTTGCAGGTATCACAAAAACCTGTCTGCTGCCGCTGTATTCGGCAGAAAAGGCAATCCATTGGCCATCGGGGGAAATTTTCGGAAAAAGTTCAAGGCCTTTGTGTGAGGTCAGTTGGCGGGCATCACCTCCCTCGGCATCAACCGTCCAGATATCACCGGCATATACAAAAACAATTTGGTTGCCATTGATGTCGGGGTAGCGCATCATGCGTGCATCCTCGTGGGCCATAACAGCCATTGAAAAGCCAAAAAGCAGGACTATCACCTGCATCTGTTTGATTATCATTTGCATAATTTAAGTTTATTGGTAATTGAACAAAACATAGATTCAGGTTTCAAAGTTAAAAAAAAAGGGGTGTGTAAAACGGTATTCTTGCTTATGGGTTAACTAATTTGATATGAAACACATAGGCACATAGGTCACATAGAAGTTTTTATTGTTTCCTGATATTTTAAAAACAGGTTTTTCTTTACTGTCTACAACCTGCTGTGTTCTATGTGTCTATGTGTTTTATAAAAAACGAACCACATAGGCACATAGGTCACATAGAAGGACACATAGGTTTTTTTGTTTGTCGTAGTTTCCTGAAGAAAGATACTTTTTTTTTTACCTCGCTATTATGCTACGTCCTTTCGGTGTGATATGCAGGTAAAAGGTCTTTTTTTCAATACTGCCCTCGGCCACTAAAAAATCAACCATCAGCTGAACAAGACGCTTGGTGCCATTGATCAATAGCCTGAACTCCTTTTCGTTGATGCCGTTTGGGCATGCTGCCAGTTCTGCCAGGAGTTTTTTCCTGCTGCTGTTGGCAAAGTCAATATGAACAACATCCTCCTTATTTTTAACAATCCTCCCATTGGCTGCAAGATGGTCAAGTAAAAAAAACAACTCACCCTTGCGGATTTGCTCCCGATTGGCCACAGCTTCCAACTCATTGATGGCTGTGCGGCCTGTCCCCATTTGCAGAATCGTTTGCTCCAGCCACTGCAATCGGGCAAGCACTTTTTTATCCATTTTAACTTGATGCGAAACAAGTGCATAGGTATTGTCAACCATTTTCAGCAAGCCTTTAGCCAGCGCTTCGTCCAACAGCACTTGAAGCAAACCTGCCTCCATGCTTTTGGGGCTGAAATGTAGTTTTCCGGCCAGCTCAGGCGCCCCCAATCCCTTTTCGCTCAAGGGATTCTGCGTATGCCATTCGCTCAGGTGCTGCATTAGGGCCTTCGACAACTTATTTGTATAGTCGTTGCTAAACAGAAATGTATGCTGGTTGTGGACAAAGCGTATCATACCGGAATCCAATGCGTCCACAGCCTGTTCAAGCTGTTTCTCCCCAACATCCAGCTTTTGGCTTAAATCCATCATTGTAAGTGGCACATTCGATTTTTGAACTTCAAAAAGCAAGCGCTCCTTCAGGTTTTCGCTTTGCTCCATAAGCCAGCTCAAAGTTTCAACACTGGCTTTTAGTTTTCCGGTACGCCGTCGGTGGTGCAAGGGCTGTGCATCGATGACCATACCACCGCCAAAAGTGATGTCGCTGGAAGTATTGCGCAGGATAAAACGGTCTTTGGGGAGCAATAAGGCGGGTCGGTCGAGATGAATCTGGGCCACCGCCTTTTCACCTCCCTTCAGCAAGTCGCGGTTGAGAAGGTGTACACGTGCCAGGGCCGAAAAGGTACCAGTGTGGAACAGCTGGTGCGACCATATCCCGATGTGGTGTTTCCCTTCGAAAAGTTCGATCTGTGCATCAATCATTTGCGTTTCAGGTATTTGGCTATCAGTCAATAACATACCGCGTTCAAAACCGCTGAATTTTATACCACTGATATGCAGGGCCGCCCTGTCACCCGCTTCAATTTGCTGCACCTGGCTGCCATGGCGTTCTATTGAGCGCACCTTTACTTTCGGCTGGTTTCCGGGCAGTATGTTCAGCTCATCCCCCACTTTGGTTGATCCTTCAAGTACCGATCCCGTCACTACAATTCCTATCCCACGTAGGTTGAAAATCCAGTCGATATACATGCGGAAACCGGCTTTGCCGGCCCTTTGTGGGACAATGGCTGCCATTTCTGCTATCTGGCTTTTAAGACCTTCAATCCCTACACCAGTAAGTGCTGAAACAGCAACCACAGCTGCCTTTTCAAAAGGGGAATCCTCGAGAAACTCCATGGCTTCCAGTTTGGCCATATCCAGCATTTCGTTGTCCACGAGGTCGCATTTGTTGATCACCACAAGGAGGTGCTTGATGCCCAGCATGCTGATAATATTGAAGTGCTCCCTGGTTTGTGGCATAATACCGCTGTCAGCAGCAATCACCAGCAAGGCCAGGTCGATGCCATGCACACCGGCCACCATGGTCCTGATAAAATCCTTGTGTCCGGGAACATCCACAATACCGCACGAAACAGAATCTGACAGCTCCAGATGCGCAAAACCGAGGTTGATGGTGATACCGCGCTCCTTTTCTTCCTTGTGCGTATCACATTCAATACCTGTAAGCGCCCTGATCAGTGCTGTTTTGCCATGATCCACATGACCTGCCGTACCAATAATAAGGTGTTTCATTTGCCTGAAGGCTTGCAGTGAAGATTTTTACATTCTTGCTGCAAATATAGGCCATTCGTTAGATTGTGGTATGTTGTTATGGCGCAAGGGGAACAAAGAAGGCCAAGTCGTACATGTACGGAATCCTATCGTTGGGGTACCGGTTAACAAGAAAAAGGCGGTTCGAAGTACTATTTACTGAAATACGTTGTTTAATTTTGGATATCAATTATTTCTTTTGGTGTCAAGATTTCTAAACCTGAATTCAAAAAGTCGGATTTATTTCTTGTAACAATTGTTTCAATTTCATAGTATTCAGCTGCCGAAACTTGAACCGCATCTTCAAAGTCTTTCAGGTTTGATTTCAAAGCTTTGACAATAACACTTTTGTCAACGCCAATGATATCAACGATTTCAATTAAGTTTGAGATAAATTCGATTGCAATTGCATTTCCCTTCTCCTTTCTTGAAATATAGTATATGTCAGTAACTGTCGATGCAGTTATGTAGCCAATTATCCTTTCTTTGTCAATCAATTCAAAAATTTTCGAGGAAAGTTCAAAATGAGGTTCTCGTTTTAAAGCAATGTCAAGTATTATATTTGTGTCGAGTAATACCCTTTTCATTTGTACTTTTCCATTAAGTAGTCAAATTTTGAATCATTACTTTCAAGGGGAAAAAGAAAACCTGCCCATTTTTCAACAAAATCTTTGGCTTTCAAGGTTTTTCTTGATCGTCTTGTTTTAGGCATAATAATCACATCCACTTCCTTATCTGCCAATGAAGAGTTCTTCGGGAGATGAATAGTCCCTGATTTTGAAATCCTTGTCCTAAAACGCAATGTTTTCATCGTTCAAAATTTTACCCAAAAATACGTCTTTTATTGGCAGTTCGGTTTCATACGTTAAAATGTGGGCAAATTTTTACGATGAATCGTAAACCAGTTTTACTCTACCTTTTTATTAGTTTTTCCTGTTTAATAACCTCGCCATCAACAGAAATTACAGCAATATAAAAGCCATTTGTTAACTCTTCAATGGAAATACGCTGATTTGCATTGGATACTTTTTTCACTATCTGACCCAGATTATTGTAAATAGACACTTCGACATTCCCTTTCTCAAGGCCGCTAATATTTATGGTGCCTGTTGTGGGATTTGGTGAAATCCTAACTTTATCCTCCCTGCTCAATTCTTGGGTTGAGACAAGCCCTTCCGAATCCAACTTCATCAAAAACAGATCGGTTTCGTTGGCCGAACCACCATTTTCTGTGCCCATCACAATCATGTCGTTGGATGGCAAGCCAAGTATATCAATACCCATTCGGGGAGAATCGCCGGAGTAGGTTCTATCAGTCATACCGGATAAGTCATGTTCAATAAACCAAATGGCCAATTCTCCTTCTATAGTTCCTGTAACCAATACTTTATCTGTTCCAAGAATACCAGATCCGGTAACAGTATAATCCTGTTGAATTATATCAAAAAATTCCCCGTAAGTACCATCACCTTGAATCGTTTTGATCAATAGACCAATGTAAGGCCCTGCCACCCTGACAACACAACCTTGGGTAGGTGAATACCTGTCAAGCCCGGCAATATGCTCTGATCCAAACGACCATGTAAACCCGCTTCCATCATATCGCGTACAAACAACCACACCTTCGCAAGCAAACCAAATCTCATCCGGTGCTATTTGACTGGATACAAAAACCGGACTGCTAATGTTGTTTGGGTTTCCCAGTGAATCGATATAATTGCCACTTTCAGAATCAAATAAATAATAGTTAATTGGATGTGGGGCATCGGTAGTTTTTGCCGCATGCAATCTAAAGTCAGTTCCATTGCTCAACTCATTCACAGAACCAAACCAAAAACCTTCGTATGCATCTTCCAAATAGGACCATATCTCCTCACCTGATTCACTGTTAATTAAGCGTATAAAACCATGATTGTTTTTGCTGCCGGCAAGGGCAATATGGCCACTTTCTGTAATGCAAAGGGCAACATATTTTGAGGTTTCTTCTGAAGTTATCCGCCAAATTTCATCCCCAAAGTTGTTTACTTTTAATGCAAATGCCCTTTGGTTCTGATTATTCCCATCTTCAAACCAACCACAAACGATGATATTTCCTTCGTTGTCAGCAACAAATGCTACAGGATGGTCCATGTCGCCAATATCATAGGTTCGGTCGTAGTACACCTGGGATGACATCAATAAAGGGTAAGTAATCATTGCAATCAGAAAGAACAGTTTTGTTTTCATGGTATTCAGTTTTTATAACTTGTATTGGATGCTAAATATAAAAACATTTTACAATACGTAACCCTTCGGCCACAGGCATATTGCTTCTGCAAAATTATTGATTTATAGCACCAGGCAGCAACTCTTCAAGTCTGTTAGCCGGATGATCAGC
>CAYTUA010000363.1:0-6466 GCA_964440855.1 uncultured Lentimicrobiaceae bacterium | reverse complement strand
AACACCATGCTCTGGGAATCGTACCGCAATGGTGAATTGAAAAAGGAAATCCTCCGCAGCCTTCGTTTTGAAAACACCCTGAAGGAGTTCGGTATTCATAATCCCCAATTGGCTGAGTCCATTGGTGATGATTATATTTACCATGCTCCACGGACCGTTTTTTTGATGCCCGGCGCTGTGGAAGTGCTTCAATATCTGTACCCGAAATATTTTTTACACCTGATTACCAACGGCTTTGAAGAAGTGCAACACATCAAGGTAAGGGAAGCAGATTTGGGGAAGTTTTTTAGCACCATTACCACTTCAGAAGAAGCCGGCGTTAAGAAACCTGACAAGAAAATTTTTGACCATGCCTTGCAAAAGGCAGGGGCCAAAGCCGGGGAGAGTTTAATGATTGGTGACACCCTGGAAGTGGACATTGAAGGTGCCCGCCATGCCGGATTGGATCAGGTGTATTACAATCCACAAAAAACAACCCATGCCCAAAAAGTAAGTTATGAGATTGGTCATTTAATTGAGTTGATGGAAATACTTTAAAGCAGCGCCGAATATCGCCAATATTAAATTGCTTTGATTCCTTTTGGTCTTTTAAAAATAAAATTCAGGAAGAAGAAAGTTACAATGTGGCGATCACCGTTTGTTGGCCACGGACCTTTTCGCCCAGTTTCACGTCAATCCTGGCATCGAGTGGCAAAAAGAAATCAACACGCGACCCGAAGCGGATAATACCAAACTCCTCCCCTTGTTTTACTTCAGCACCCAATTTGGCATTATAAACAATGCGTCTTGCCATCATGCCTGCTATTTGCCGAATCATAACGGCTTTTCCATCGGCACGCTCCACAACAATGCTTGTGCGCTCGTTCAACTCGGAAGATTTGGGATGATAAGCAACCAAAAACTTTCCGGGGTGGTATTTTGCATAGGCAACCTTGCCGTCAAAAGGATACCAATTTACATGCACATTGAGGGGCGACATAAACACCGAAACCTGTATGCGCTTTTCCTTAAAAAATTCATTTTCAAACACCTCTTCTATTGCCACCACCTTGCCATCAGCTGACGAAAGCACATGGTTCAATCCCAGATTGACAGTTCGGGAGGGCACCCTGAAGAAGGAAACAGCCCACATATTCAACAGGGTCAAAAACAGAAAGAAAACGAAATGGAATATAGACATCACTGGATACAACCAGGTGAATAGAAAAATAATTCCCAAACTTAACGGCACAAACCAACCCAATACTTTAAAGCCTTCCTTGTGTAAACGCATATCGTCTCTATAGCATTAATAAATAGACAAATACAAATGGTGTTGCGAAAAATGTCGCATCAAAACGATCAAGCACCCCTCCATGTCCGGGAATCAAATTACCGGCATCTTTCACCCCCGATTGCCGCTTGATCATTGACTCAATCAAGTCGCCAAAACTTCCAAAAACAACTACTGTAAATGCCATGCCAAGCATGTGGGCAACAGGCATAAATCCTGTAAAATGAGCCCAAAAAAAAGAGGCCAGCAGTGTAAAAAACAGCCCTCCAAAACTACCTTCCCAGCTTTTTTTAGGTGAAATTCTTTCGAACAAGCGATGCTTACCGAGCCAAACCCCGATGATGTAGGCAAACGTATCGTTTATCCAGATCATAAACAGCATGGATAGCAGCAATATCGGCCCGGCTATGTCGCCCATAATATCGCTGTTAAAAAAGAACAACAACAAAGAAGACGGCAAATTCACAAAAAAGTAGCTTGCGTAATACATGGAAAACACCTCATTAAAATTCAGTTTTTTGCTGAACAAGGCATGTAAAAAAGGAAAAAGCAACACCACAGCCAGCAGAAGGAGATAATTTACAGGCAAAAAACCCAGACCAACAACGGCCATCAGGATGAAAAAAATACTGCCTGCAACGTAAAAATAAGGTGCAAAATAGCTTTTTGCTTCTTGCCTATTTTGGAATAGGTTAAGCATTTCCTTCATTCCAATAAGATTGGCTATTGCCATCAACAAAGCAAAAACAAGGGGGGAAACCAACACAGAACCAACCACCAAGACCAGGAAAACAAAGCCGTAAACTGTTCTTTGTAAAAAATTATTCATCTGTTTCTGCCGGTTATTGATTATTCCCTGTTGGGTGCAAACATAGAAAATTATTCTGATATCGGACACTTCGACAGCATAAAGCCATGTTTCCTTCACCAAGGGGCAAGCCCGAAACATGCCTGCTGCGCTTCATTCACAATTGTCAACCTGACTATAAATCATCAATCAGGAAAACATACAATTCTTTGGGTCCATGGGCACCCATCACCAGTGTTTTCTCAATATCTGCGGTGCGGCTGGGCCCGGTTATCAGTGTCAATTGGGAAGGCAGTACGGCGGGGTATTTATTTCGCAGTTCGATAAAGGCCTTTTTCAATGACATCACTACTTGCGAGGCATAGGCTTTTACGATATGCACATCGGGATAGGCATATGCTGAACGGCCACCGCTGTCGAGTGAGCTTACGAGCACACTGCCTGTTCGCGCAATAAGTTTTTCACAACTTGTGATGCCCACAACAGTTTCATCTTCGTTACGTAAATCAAACACAGTTGGAATATTTCCGGCAGCAAGCATATTGCATAGCTGATTGCTTTTGCAGGCAAGCACCTGCCAGCTTTTTTGCTGCATAAGTGTTGAAAGGTATTCCAGAAATGCTATTTCGTTTTCACAATAAACAAACTGCCCTCCCACAGCCAATAATTCCCGGGCAAAAAGCACTTCTTGTTCCATACCTTCAGGAGGGCTCTGAAACACCTCTGAAGTAAAGTCAACATCCGGATAGGGATTGTCAACTTTCTCGAGCAGAGCATTACGGATGCTGGTAAGTATTTGTTCGCGTGCTGTACTTTCCTTCATGGTGATGTACTCATGTTGTTTCAGGCCTTGTCAGAAACCTCCGACTCATTTTTCAATGCATTGCCATTGCTTTCTTTCGCGTTTTCCGGACTTGTATTAGATTCTTTGACTTTTGCTTCTGCATCCGTATTCTTATCCTGTGATTCCAAAACCTTCTTCAATTCTTCTTCTGCCTTGAGCACAGCATTCGAAGCAATTCGTTCTTCCTTTTTCCAAGGTCTAACACCAAAAATTCCTTCCAAATCCTCCCCAAAAATCACTTCTTTCTCCAGCAGCATACCAGCCAGTTTCTCCAGTCCGGCCTTGTTCTTTTTCAAGATGTCAACCGCTCTTTTATAAGCAGATTCGACCAATTCACTTATCTCACTGTCAATAATTTCGCTGGTTTTCTCACTGAATGGCTTGTTAAAAGCATACTCCTGCGCTCCTGTTGAGTCGTAGAAACTAACATTGCCAATTTTTTTGCTGAGTCCGTAAAAGGTTACCATGGCATGGGCCTGTTTGGTTACTTTTTCGAGATCGGACAAAGCTCCGGTGGAAATTTTGCCAAAAATAACCTCTTCGGCAGCACGTCCGCCCAAAGCAGCAGTCATTTCATCAAACATTTGGTCAAAGGTAGTAATCAAACGTTCGTCGGGCAAGTACCAGGCTGCGCCTAAGGATCGTCCACGCGGCACAATGGTGACTTTCACCAATGGATGGGCATGTTCCAAAAGCCAGCTCACTGATGCATGTCCGGCTTCGTGGTGGGCAACAACCTTTTTCTCGGAAGGGGTGATGATCTTACTCTTTTTTTCCAAGCCACCAATAATGCGGTCGATAGCATCCATAAAATCCTGTTTACCAATACTGACGCGATCTCTTCGGGCTGCAATAAGTGCTGCTTCATTGCAAACATTGGCAATATCGGCACCTGAGAATCCGGGGGTTTGCTTGGCCAGGAATTCATTGTCCACGGTGCTGTCCAGTTTCAGGGGACGCATATGCACTTCAAAAATTTCTTTGCGGCCTTCCAGGTCGGGCAGTTCAACATAAATTTGCCTATCGAAACGACCTGCACGCATCAAAGCGCGATCAAGAATATCTGCACGGTTGGTGGCTGCCAACACAATAACTCCTGAGTTGGTTGTAAAACCATCCATTTCAGTCAGCAGCTGGTTGAGGGTATTCTCGCGTTCGTCATTGGCGCCGGTAGCCGGGTTTTTACCCCTGGCACGACCAATGGCATCTATTTCGTCGATAAATATGATACAGGGCGATTTGTCTTTGGCTTGCTTAAACAGATCGCGCACACGTGAGGCGCCCACACCAACAAACATCTCCACAAAATCGGAACCCGAAATGGAAAAGAAGGGTACGGAAGCTTCGCCGGCAACAGATTTGGCCAACAAGGTTTTACCCGTTCCAGGAGGACCAACAAGCAGGACACCTTTGGGGATTTTGCCCCCCAGCTTGGTATATTTGTCGGGGTTTCGTAGAAAATCGACAATCTCCATGATTTCAACTTTGGCTTCTTCAAGCCCTGCTACGTCCTTAAAGGTAACATTCACCTGTGTATTTTTATCAAAAAGCTGTGCCTTCGATTTGCCAATATTGAAAATCTGGCCTCCGGGCCCGCCACCGCCACGGCTCATCATACGCATAATAAAAAACCAGATACCAACCAAAATCAGGATCGGAAAAATCCATCCAAGGATTTCGCCCCCCCAGTTGCGGCGGGTGATGTTGTTCACATAGATGGGATCGGTAGATCCTTCCTGTGAATCCCTTACGATTTTTTCGAAACTCTCTACCGACCCAATCTGGAAGGTAAAGTCAGGTTTGGTACCCATGCTGTTGCTTGGCTGATCAGTATCAGTATACTTACGGCGCGTATCGGGTTTCATGTATATTTCGGCGATCTCACGATTCACCAGGTCAATTTTTTCCACGTCCTTGTCGCGCAGCATACGCATCAGCTCACCTTGATCCACTTGCTCGGCCCCGGAGTCCCAGTTCATCACCTGTAAGCCGATAAAAATGACCGCCAGCAATCCATAAATCCAGTAAAAATTGAATTTGGGTTTCTGTGGTTTGCTATCCTGCGGCTGACCGCTCTTATTTTTGTTGTCGGTTTGTTCTTTTTTCATGCGCAATTATCGCTTCCCTGTTAAAATGACAGTATCTAATCTTCGTTATTGTAATCGGTACGGACGGCATCAGCCCATAAATCCTCTAATTGGTAGAAACTACGCGTGCTGTCAAGAAACACGTGTACCACTACGTCAACGTAGTCCAGCAAAATCCATTCCGAATTCTCAAATCCTTCCTTGTTGTATGGTCCAAGGTTATAATCTTTCTTAATATTTTCCCAAATTCCCTGGGCAATGGCATCCACCTGTGTTTTTGATGTACCGTGACAAATAACAAAATAGTCGGTAACAGCTGTATGAATTTTTCTAAGATCGAGACAGCTAATGTCCTTAGCCTTCTTCTCTTGCATGGTTTCAACCACTTTTTTCATTATTAAATCCGCATCATCGGTTTGGTGTCGTATCCTCATATTTTGGGCTATTTCTAAATGGACAGCAAAATTAGGCTTTTTTACTTTATGGTCGTTTTTTTCTAATTGAAGTACCCTGAGACAGAAATATTAAAAATCGGTCATAATGGCACTAGGCAACATAGGTCTTTATTATTTTAAAAAAAGCTTGCCTTATATACAATTAAAACGACTGAATGTTCTAATTTTGCTATTAATCTGTTACCAACAATAGCGGGCATAGCTCAGTGGTAGAGCATCAGCTTCCCAAGCTGAGGGTCGTGGGTTCGAGCCCCATTGCCCGCTCATGTTGACAATTCAGCATCTACGAGAGATCAAATTCACCCACAAACAGCCAAAAACATCTCAGCTTTATTTTGTATTTTTACCCCATCAATCAAACAAAACCTTTCTAATTATGAAGAATTTTACTTTTCTAATCATTGTTGTTTTGCTGGCAACTTGCTTTAAAACAGCAACCTATGCAACCCAAAGAGGTGGCGAATGGACCATTATTGGCTCCTATGAAATTCCAGGAAAAGCCTCCGGCCTGGCATGGGACGGCACCTACCTCTATTTTGGAATTTACGGTGCACAAGGTGAAAACGTGTATCAGTTTGATCCTTCAAATAATACATATCAATTAAAGTTTTCGAATCCGGCCATTGGCGATTCTTATGGGATGACTTTTGATGGCACGAACCTGTGGATAATCGATAGGGTTGGCAATCCTGCTTATGCCCTTGAGCTTGATTTGGATGGAAATATTATGTCACAATTCAACCTGCCCGACCAGTATATGTCAGGTATTGCATGGGATGACGGCGAATTTTGGGTTTCGACCTATTATCCTGACCCCGGAATAGTTTACAAAGTAGATGGTACTGGCAATGTGCTTCACCAATTTGCCCCACCCCACGACCAACCTTGGGACCTTTCCCTCGATGGCGATAATTTGTGGATTGTGGATTACAACGCCTATACCATTCATAAAATTGATCAGGATGGAAACATCCTCGAAACACATGACGCTGAAGACCA
>CAYTUA010000362.1:0-28667 GCA_964440855.1 uncultured Lentimicrobiaceae bacterium | reverse complement strand
AACAGTATTGGTTTGATAACGATGTTTACGCCCCTGTTGATTCTTAAGTTTGTTTTTGACCGCAATCAAAAATTTGGCATTTATGGGCTTACCTTTTCCAAGGTGGACTGGAAACCCTACTGGTTTATGTTGTTTGTTATGGCACCACTCATTTATGCTGCTTCCTATCTTCCCGATTTTATGTCGTATTATCCGGTTTACCGCCGTGCTGGAGGTGCAGCTTTTGCAGATTTTTACAGGATGCACGAAAACTGGTCTATTGCTATTTTCGAAACATTTTATATCACTGATTTTATTTTTACCGAGTTGTTTTTCAGGGGATTTTTGGTAGTGGGACTGGGCGCACTGCTAGGTAAAAATGCCGTATTGCCAATGGCGGCGTCCTATGCAGTACTGCATTTTGGCAAACCTGCGGGCGAAGCTATCAGCTCGGTGTTTGGCGGATATATTTTGGGAATAATTGCCCTTTACAGCCGTAATATATGGGGCGGGGTGTTTGTGCATGGGGGCATTGCCGGTTTGATGGAGCTGTTTGCCTTTTGGCGGATGCCATAGCACTTCTTTTAAAATTTTTTTTTGTGGTAGTCGAAATACTGGCTGTCGCGATAGGTTCTGATTTTGCCGGCGATATAAAGAAAAATTTTCAGATCGTTCTCACTCAGCCAGCTTATGGCTGAAGGGCTGGCATTCACAGCATCGGCCAGGTTTACCAGCAGCACATAGTTGTGTTTGATCAGCCATTCCCTTGGCTTGGCCTGCTTGTCGATGGCGCCATCAAGAGCCGCATAATGGGGGTATTTGTTTTTCATCAACCAATCCAAAGCCTGCTCGCTTCCTCTGATGGCACTGCTTAGCGCAGCCAGCTCGGGATAGCCGTTTTTGAGCAGCCATTGCAGAAAATCCTCCTTTTCGGAAAAAGTTTCAGCAAAAGCCATCAATATTTTTATCGGATAATTGTGCATAAAAGCATCAATATAAGAATTTTGGCAATCAGGCAAAAACGTCTGCGTCAATACCGGCAGCCTTTACCTTTGCTGCAATGCTTTCGAGTTCAGCTTTGCTTATTTTTTCTATGCCTTCACCTGCCGTATCTCTTTCAATGGCATAGACCATAACGCGTTCGGGCTTTATTTGTTTGATTAGCTTAAGCCAATCATTTATTTCTTTTGTTGTGGTGTTGTCCACCTGTTTGCCATTTACTACACCTCGAAGAAACAGGCTTTGTATGGTCAACTTGCCCTTGAAATGCTTGAGTTGCTCCACATAGTCATTCAGGTGAAAGGCTTTTAATGGCAAATTAATTTTCGAAATAATATCTTCATTGCCTCCATCTAGTTTTAGCAAATTGTTATCAACCTTTTTTAAAGCTTCCACCACTGTGGTTTTATGCAACATGCTGCCATTGGTGAGCACACTTATTTTGGCATTGGGTGCATATACATCACGCAACCTGCACGTATCATCGATAATGCCCGCAAATTGGGGATGCATGGTTGGCTCTCCATTGCCCGCAAAAGTGATGCTATTTGGCTGTAAATCAGTATTATGTATTTCAACAAGACGTTTTTCCAGTGCTTGTTTAATGGCATCTTGTTTTGGGAGTTTCATTTTGTGTGCCTCTTGCATATCAGTCCAGCCGCATTCGCAATAGATACAATTAAAAGAGCAAAACTTGCGATGGGTTGGTAATAGATTTATCCCAAGCGAAACCCCTAGCCGTCGGCTTCTGACGGGGCCAAAAATTAACTCATCAAACAAAAAACCACCCATGATTGCATTTTTTGGCAAAGGTAATTTTTATTTTTTCCGCGCAAAAAAGCTTTACACTGGGCTTGCTTTTGTACTTTTGTTTCGAACATAAATACACATGTCGGGCTTAAAATCAATCCAAACACCAATCAAAGAAGAACTTCAGCAGTTTGAACAAGTGTTCAGGCAGGTGATGAAATCCAAAATACCCTTGCTCGACAAGGTTACGCGCTATATAGTTAAAACCAAGGGCAAGCAAATGAGGCCCATGTTTGTGTTGCTTTCGGCACAATTGTGTGGCACTATTAACGACTCATCCTACAGAGCGGCCACCCTTATTGAATTGTTGCATACAGCTACCTTGGTACACGATGATGTGGTTGACGATTCAAACGAGCGCAGGGGCTTTTTCTCGATAAATGCTTTATGGAAAAATAAAATATCCGTATTGGTTGGTGATTTCCTATTGTCTCGTGGGCTGTTGCTTTCGCTTGAAAATGATGATTTTGAGCTGCTTAAAATTGTTTCCGAAGCTGTAAAGCAGATGAGCGAGGGCGAGTTGTTGCAAATAGAAAAGGCCCGGAGAATGGATATACAAGAGGCGGTTTATTTTGAAATAATAGAAAAGAAAACGGCTTCGCTTATTGCATCTTGCTGTGCTGTTGGTGCTGCTTCGGCAGGCGCTGACCGCGAAACGATTGATCGCATGCGGAGTTTTGGTAAAAACGCAGGTATTGCTTTCCAGATCAAAGATGATATTTTTGATTATGAAAGCAGTCGAAATGCTGGCAAACCAACAGGAATTGATATAAAGGAACGTAAAATGACATTGCCGCTCATTTTTACTTTAAATAATGTTGGAATAGCTGAAAAACGACAGCTTATCAACCTCGTAAAAAACCACAATGAAAACCCCGAAAAGGTAGCCATCGTGATTGAAAAGGTGAAGCAAAGTGGTGGAATAGAATATGCCACTGAACAAATGCAGCTATATGTAAACAAAGCACTTGACCTACTCACTGATTTGCCCGAAGGCGAATCGCTGGAAGCCCTCAGGGCCCTCGTTCATTATACCATCGACAGAAAAAAATAAATCTTTTCCGTTCCTCAAAGGAAATTCAAGTTAAGCTTCAAAAAGAAGCTTCTACCAGGCGCATACAATGGTCTTGGTGGATCAGTGCGCATTCCCCGGCTCAAATGCTCATAATAAGCCTCATCAAACAGATTCTTTATTCCTGCATTTAAGCTAACGGTGCTGTTTATCTGGTATGTCAGGCCCATATCGACCAGCGTAAATGCAGGTGTTTTTTGTTCTGCAAAGGATGTAGCCACCCTGTTTTGTGCTCCTGCATATCGAAGCATTAGCTCTGGGAATAACCTGTTGCCGAAATAATTTCCCGAAAGCGTAAGCCTTAGATCAATGGGTGGAATTTCAGGCAAGGGTTTTTTCTGGCTTAAATCCACACCATGTGTATAAGCCATTGCTATTTCAAGCATTAAACTTGCGGGCATGGCCTGCTTCATTGAAAATTCAAAACCGCTGAGCATGGCCTTGTCCAGGTTTATGAACTGACGCACCCCCGGCGATGAAGGCAAACGGGTGCTTAAGTTTGTATCGATTACCGATGAAATGTAGTTTTGTAAATAGGCGGCGAAAACACCTATGCTTAAGCTGGTTGATTTATTGTTGAAATCAAGGCTAAAATCTGCCTGGTTGTTCACTTCGGGTTTCAGGTTTGGATTGCCAAGCATTTCGTAGGGATCAATGCCTATGGGAAAATAATTGATATAGCGCTCACTTAATCCGGCACTACGCTGTGCACGGCCAAGCCAAACAGAGCCTGAAAGTGTGCCTGACCAATATTTAGTGACCCCTAAACTGATGGAAGGGTTGAACTGTTTGACAGTGGTTTCGGGATAAATGGCAATAAACTCCTCAGCTCCGTCCAATACCATTGCATGGTTCAGTTCAAGCCTGGTGGAGGCAACAAACATATAATCGTTTAACGCATAACGGTATTCAAAAAAGAGCCCACTACGGCTAATTTTCCCGTTCTGCCAGGCATTGTCATAAAATGTTTTGCCTGCGTTGGGGCCCATGATGAAGGCTCTTTCCCTGATGCCTTTAGCTTCTTCAATTTTCACATCAAGGCCGCTAAAAACTCGGTGATTGGCGCGAATAAACTCAAATTCAGTGCGTCCACCATAGTTTTTTGTTTCAGCAGCTGTTGAGGCATTCAAGTTTCGGGGTTCAATTGGTTTCAACAGGTTATCCATATAATGGTCCACCCAGGTGCCGTAAAGGCTTGTTTGCCATTTTCGTAAAACAGCTTCATAAAAAACCATCTGATGGCCAAGGTTTACAAGCAAAGCATCATCACGGCGCAGGTCCATAGGTAATGAAGGAAAGTCCACATCCCTGGAGCGATTTCGCGTAACTGATCCTTCAAGTAACTGGTTTGCATTTATTTGGTACGCAACTTTGGTTCCCAGATTGCCACGATTAAAGGCAGCAGCCACACTTTCTCCTGAGCCATCCTGATAATCATGGCCATTGGCCCAGGCGCCGAAAAGTCTAAGGTTTATTTTTTTTGTGCTTATTCCTGCATATGCTTCGGTATTAAAAACAGCTCCATTGCTCTCATATCCTGAGCTCAATCGCCCCGAATATTTTGTTTTTGAAGAAAAAGCAGGTTTCCCACCAATGAAATTAATGGTGCCTCCAAAACTATTGCCATAGCGGAGGGAAAAGGGGCCTTTCAATACTTCGATACGCTCGGTCATATTTGGGGAAACCTGACTTGTTGGTGGGTCCATGCGATTGGGACAGGCAGCTGTGGCGCCCTGCACACCATCAACCACTATATTCAATTGATCATATTTGAACCCACGCATAACCGGGTCAAAACCATAACTGTTGCTTTTGCGAATCCCCGAAATAAAGGGCGAATGTTGCAGGATGAGCCCTGCATCATGAGAAAGATGCTGCCTGTAGTTCAGCTGCATTGTTTGTTTATCTCTGCGCTCAGGGTGAAGGGCAATTATGGTAACAGGCTGTAAATTAACCCCACGCTGGCCTTCAACTGCCAAGATTCCTGTTTCGATTGCCTGTTTTACTTCCTTATCGGAAAAAGATACAATCCCATAACTGACGTGGCTAAGTTGGAGTTTCTCACCTAATATATAATCAATGTGTATAACACCGGATAAATCAGCACTTCCTTTCTGGGTGCCATATGTAAAGTGCACGAAACTCAAAGGATCGGACGAAACGGCATCCGTTATTTTAATCGGGGTTTGTTGTGCCAATGTTATCAAAGGAAGCCAGAAAAGTACAGCTGTAATAAATAGCATATTTTTATAATGATATGATTTCATGTTAGTTATATTAAAAATTAGCAGGACCAAAGAATTTATTTTTTGCATTTTACCATTTTCAGCAGACCGATGGTAAATAGAAATATAAGTGCTCAAATTGCAATTGATAGAACTACTCAACAAAGTAGATACATGCCCCATAAACCTTGATTGGCCATGGCAATAATGGCAACTGCATTTTCAAGAAAACGCAATAGAAAATGGATTACTGATTAAATCTATACTGGTCGGGTGGGTGAAAAACCGAAAGCAAGAAACCCCGGGAAACTTCTGCATAGCATTGGGGAGAATATGCCTTGAATGAATAGCTGAAAGGAATTGCCGACAGGCATTTTTTAACTGTTCTGGCAAACAACACCAGTTCTTTGAAACTGAAAGAGGGCGGTAGTTGTTGCGCTGCTTCTTGTGTTTGCTCTATTTGCTTCTTGAGCTGACAATTGCCCTCGCACATTGATTCAGGCTCATCCTTGTTTTCGCAAAGATTGGCCGCAATATAGGCCTGGTTGATCTTAAAATTGATCAGGATTACTGTTCGGCCCAGCGACTGAAGTAACATTGACAGGATTGCAATACCTATGAGCAAGCGCATACAGCAAAATTACACAAATATTCACCTGGTTTGTGCTCTTATTATGTTTGATTACTTTTGTGTAGTTATCATCCCAAAAACACAAAACGCCATGAGAATCCCATTAGAGGCAATACGAATAATCAACCGCTATTTTGGCATTGAAAACAGGTCTGATCTTAGCAATCAATATACCGAGGGATATGTGCTGCGTGAGCTTCGGGCACGAAAGAGTGAATTACAAGCTGTTCATGCAGAAGCCATCCTTGCGGGCAGTTTTAACCGGAAGGCTATTGCACTTATTCAGCTGCTTGCAAGCGACCGGGGTATTGATGCCGGTGCGATTGATGGCTATTGGGGGCCACAAACGCAATTTGCCTATGATGCTCTGCTATTTTATGAAACCCATGGCGTATTGCCTGATGCCTGGCGCGACAAACTTCCACTTGATGTTAACCCAAATAATTGGCCCATTGAAAGGCAAGCCGAACTGGAAGCCTTTTATGGACAGCCGGGTGATGAATCAAATTTAACATACATAGATGTGCCTTATGCACATAGGCTTAGCTGGGATCTTCGGCAGAAAGTAAGTCGGATACGTTGCCACCACAAGGTGGCTGATTCGTTGCAGAAAGTGCTGACCGAAGTGCTTCATCATTATGGCTTTGAAAAAATTCAGGAATTGCATCTTGATCGGTTTGGGGGATGTTTCAACCATCGCAGGAAGCGTGGCGGAACTTCCTGGTCAACCCATTCGTGGGGGATAGCGCTTGATTATGACCCCAACCGCAATCAATTAAATTGGGGCCGCGACCGCGCTGTTTTTGCAGGCCCTGATTATTCTGCATGGTGGAAAATTTGGGAGGCCGAAGGCTGGGTAAGCCTTGGCAGGGCAGCCAATTTTGACTGGATGCATATTCAAGCTGCAAAACGGCCCTAAATAACAGAAAAACAACCATTAAATTGTATATGGGAAAAGTCTGACAAAACTTGATTAAAAGTTTTCTGAAAAATACTGTTAATTATTTCACACAAATCAGTCAAATGTGTAATTTCGCTGTTTAAATTTGGCCTGCATTTGTTGTGCGGTATTGGCCAAAATAAGGTTCCTTTTAAGCCATTAATCTAAAAAGTTAAATCATATGATGTGGATCAACAAAATGATTGCAGGCATATTGCCCTTTATGCCCAAGGGATTTGTGTGGTTGTTTAGCAAGCGTTATATTGCCGGAAAAACCATTGAAGATGCCATAGCTGTGAGCAAGCAATTAAATGCAGAAGGCACGATGGTTACTATCGACTTGTTGGGAGAGTTTATAACTGAGCTGGAGCAGGCAGAGGACAACAAGAATCAATACCTTGACATTATTGAAAACATTCAGGCAGCGGGTATTGATGGCAACTATTCACTGAAGCCCACCATGTTTGGTTTGCTGATAGATGAAGAAAAAGCCTACTCCTACATCCGTGAAATTGTTGCTAAAGCTGCTTCCTACAACAATTTTGTTAGAATCGATATGGAGGATTCGCAATGTGTTGACCCTGAGATAAAACTTTTCAGGAGGCTGAAGAAGGAGTTTCCTAAAAATGTTGGGCTTGTTTTGCAGGCTTATCTAAAAAGAACCAACAGCGACATCAAGCAGATGCTTGATTTAAACTCAGAAGAAGTACCCGTCAATTATCGCTTATGCAAAGGCATTTATGTTGAACCTGAAAAAATTGCCTATAAGAAGTATGAAGAAATCAACAAGCACTTTCTGATCGATCTGGAATATATGTTTCAAAACAACATATATGCAGCCATTGCCACGCATGACAAGCCAATTATTGAAGGGGCGTACAAATTGATAGAGAAATATAAGGTACCTAAGGAAAGGTATGAGTTTCAGATGTTGTACGGTGTTACGCCCCAATTGAGGCAGTCAATTTTGGAAAATGGCCATCGCATGCGGATTTATGTGCCTTATGGCGAGCAATGGTTTGCCTATTCAACACGCAGACTCAAGGAAAACCCTGCGATGGCATATGATATTATTAAAGCACTTTTCTTTAGGGGATAGCTTATTTTTACCTTAAACAGCTATTTTCAAGCGCTTTTTACGTTTTCCTGTTTATTTTTGTTTTGCAGATTGGGCTCATTGTACCATTGAAAGAATCAATTGGAAAACAGTCAATTGGAATTAAAGCTGTTTTTTTATTACCTTTGCACTTATTTTTACCATACGTTCCTCAACATCTACACAATGGAAAAAGCAAGGGTTCTTTTTGTTGAACAAGCAATTATGCCTTACCTGAAGGAAACCCACATGAGCAAGATTGGTCGCTTCTTGCCTCAGGGAATTCAGGAAAGGGGAAAAGAAATCAGAACATTTATGCCGCGATTCGGCAACATCAATGAAAGACGAAACCAACTGCACGAAGTGATCAGATTATCAGGCATGAACCTGATAATCAATGATACAGATCATCCCCTGATAATTAAAGTTGCTTCCATACAGCAAGCCAGGATGCAGATTTATTTTATTGACAATGATGATTTTTTTCATCGAAAATTTACTATCAGGGACAAAGCAAACAAGTTTTACGACGACAACGACGAACGCACAGTGTTTTATTCACGGGGCGTGCTCGAAACGGTTAAAAAACTCGGCTGGGCGCCTGACATAGTGCATTGTCATGGCTGGATGTCGGCATTGGTGCCACTTTATGTAAAACGCGCCTACAAAGACAATCCTATTTTTAGCGACTCAAAAGTGATTTACACCCTTTATGATGACCAATTTAAGGAAATTTTTAAGGAAGGGTTTGATAAAAAACTTAAACTGCCGGGTATAACAGCGAAGGATACGAAATACTATAAGGAGACAAACTACGTTAACCTCACCAAAGCGGCGATTGATTACTCTGACGCTATTATTATAGGTAGTGAAAAGATAGAACCTGAGCTGAAGGAATATGTGTCGCAGCTAAAAAAACCGGTGCTTGAATATCAAAAAGGAACAGATTACATCGATGTTTTCAATGACTTTTATGATAAGCTGCTCGGAAAGAATTAAATACTCAAAAACCCATTAAGGCGTTGAAAAAAATGTTGATTTTGAGCAGAAAGCTCGTAATACAGGGAGTGATATTGGTGTTGATTGTTGCAGCCTGCAATAAAAAACCAGAACAAATCGGAGCCGGCCTTCAACCTGATCAAGACAGGATACAGGTTTTGCATGCTGACACTATTGCAATCAATGCATACAGTGTACTCGAAGATTCAATCCGTACGGATGAGCCCTCGCAAATACTATTGGGCAGCATGTTTGACCCTGATTTAGGTAAAACAGTTGCAAGTTTTTACACACAGCTGAGGCTGTCGTCCAACTCCCCCGATTTTGGAACAAACCCGGTCCTCGATTCCCTTGTTTTGCAACTGGCTTATTCGGGTTACTATGGTGATACAAGCACCAGACAAACGATCAGGGTGCAGGAGTTGGTGCATGATATTTACCTTGACTCTAACTATTTCTCAAATCAGCACATTGTGCGTGATCCATTTGATTATGCCAACAAACAATTTTATCCAAGGCCTACAGCTCCTTTTCCTTCTAATGGCGACACTTTGCAGGCTATGATACGCGTAAGGCTTAGTGATCAATCACCCGATTTGGGGAATAAAATTTTGAACGCACCAGCCGAATTTCTGGTGAGCAGCGATATGTTTGCCGAATATATGAAGGGAATTTATGTGACTGTTGATCCGGTGAATGATGGAGGGGCTATATCGTATTTTGACTTGCCCTCCAATCTTTCGCGCGCCACCGTGTATTATCAAAATGACAGTGAAGACTCATTACGATATGAGTTAATGATATCTGCAAATACGCCTCGTTTCAATCATTTTGAACATTTTAATTATGCTGATGCGAGTTCAGAATTTAAGGCGCAATTATTAGAGGGCGACACCAGTTTGGGGCAGGAGAAACTATATTTGCAAGCCATGGGTGGGCTCAGGGTTTATATTGGGTTTCCAAATCTCAAACGCCTGGTGCAAACCACCGGCAAGAAAATGATCATCAACGAAGCCCGTTTGATTTTTTCAGGCTACGATGACGAGCCTGAGTTTTCACCACCAGCTAAACTGGCATTGGTAAAAAGCACCGGAGAGGATCAAAACTATGTAGTTCTGCAGGATCAACTCGATGGCGAATCCTATTTTGACGGAAATTATAAAGCATCTGTGAATGAATATCATTTCAGGATTACACGGTATGTACAAAACTTAATTGACCTTGATGCGGAGGAAGAAGATTTTGGCCTTTACGCACTAATTATTGGAGCATCTTCAAAGGCCGACAGGTGGATATCTAATGGGGTCAATCCAATGCAGCAAACGGACCAAAAGCCATTCAGGCTCCAAATTATTTACTCAGTTTTAGATTAGTATCATATTAATTTTACAAAAACCTGCTTCATTTTAAGGTAAAACAGCTGAAAATTTAAAATAACATTGATCTGCACCTTCTAAAATGTTTAAATTTGCCTCATAAAGCATGAACTAGGGATAACTAGACAACCGTTTTTACCAACCAAAAAAAATACTATGTGTGGAATTGTAGCCTACGTAGGGCCAAAACAGGCCTACCCTATATTGATTAATGGATTAAAGAAGTTAGAATACAGAGGATATGACAGTGCCGGTATTGCACTATTAAATTCCAGTTTGAATGTTTACAAAACAAAGGGTAAAGTTAGCGAACTGGAAAATTTTGTAAAGGATGTTGATCTTCATGGTACGATAGGCATTGCACACACCCGTTGGGCAACGCATGGCGAGCCAAACCAGGTTAATGCACATCCACATTATTCCCAATCACGTGAAATTGCGCTGATTCACAACGGGATCATCGAAAATTATGGGCTGTTGCGTAAAGAGCTGGAAGCACGCGGATACAAATTTCAATCAACCACTGATACAGAAGTACTTACCAATCTGATTGAAGATATTAAGCAAAATGAGCAAACCACTCTGTTCGACGCAGTTCGCATTGCCCTCAACCAGGTAATTGGCGCCTATGCCATTGTGGTCATTTCGCATGACGACCCCGACACCTTAATTGCTGCCCGCAAAGGTAGCCCATTGGTTATCGGAATAGGGAAAGATGATTATTATGTGGCTTCTGATGCTACGCCTATTATCGAGCACACCAAAAACGTTGTCTATTTGGATGACGAAGAGGTAGCTCTGATCCAACGCAGCAACGACCTTCAGATAAAAACCATCCGCAATCAGGAAAAAACACCTTATGTGCAGCAACTTGAAATGAATTTGACTGCTCTGGAGAAAGGAGGTTTTGAGCATTTTATGCTGAAGGAAATTTATGAGCAGCCCTTTTCCATAAAAGATAGTATGCGCGGCAGGTTACACAGCGATTTAGGTACGGTTTCCTTGGGCGGTATCGTTGATTATGAGCCCAAGCTAATGGCCGCCAGTCGTATCATTATTGTGGCCTGTGGCACGTCATGGCATGCTGGTTTGGTGGGCGAATACCTTTTTGAAGATTTGGCACGCATACCTGTTGAGGTTGAATATGCTTCGGAATTTCGTTACCGCAATCCGGTTATCAACGAGAGTGATGTTGTAATTGCCATTTCGCAATCAGGGGAAACAGCAGACACCCTGGCTGCCATAGAACTGGCAAAATCAAAAGGTGCCACCATACTGGGCATATGCAATGTGGTGGGTTCATCCATTGCCAGGGCTACCCATGGAGGGAGTTATACACATGCCGGTCCCGAAATTGGCGTGGCATCCACCAAGGCTTTTACAGCACAGGTAACATTGTTGACTTTGATGGCTTTGCGAATGGCCAGCCTTAAAGGGACTATTCCCAGAACAAGGTTCATGCAAATCTTAAACGAGCTCGAACTCATACCTGAGAAAGTGGCCCGAACACTCAAGCTGAGTAAAAAAACGGTTTACGAAGTAGCTGAAAAATTTAAAGATGTGCGCAATTTCCTTTATTTAGGACGCGGGTATAATTTTCCAGTGGCACTGGAAGGAGCACTGAAACTGAAGGAAATATCCTATATCCATGCAGAAGGCTATCCGGCTGCCGAAATGAAACATGGCCCCATTGCTTTGATTGATGAAGATATGCCTGTAGTGTTTATTGCCACAAATAAAGGAACTTACGATAAAGTGGTTAGCAATATTCAGGAGGTAAAAGCCCGCAAAGGACAAGTAATTGCCATTGTTACAGAAGGAGACAGTATTGTAAAAGGCATGGCGGATTATATCATTGAAATCCCGGAAACGGAGGAAATGCTTGTTCCATTATTGGCAACTATACCACTACAAAAATTGTCCTATCACATTGCTGTTATGCGGGGTTGCAATGTGGATCAGCCACGCAACCTGGCCAAGTCGGTAACAGTGGAATAAAATCGCTTGCTGATTATTGTTTGTTTTTGTTGAAAGCAGAATGAATTTTATTACTTTTGCACCCCGGTTCATTTAAATACCTGCCCGGATGGCGGAATTGGTAGACGCGCTGGTCTCAAAAACCAGTGAGGTAACACTCGTGCCGGTTCGATCCCGGCTCCGGGTACATGAGCTGAAAGGACACTGTAAAAGGTGTCCTTTTTGTTTATCGCCAGCTTGCCAAATAATATATTTTTGTTGAAAGCAGTATGAATTTTATTACTTTTGCACCCTGAAAACAAAAAAAACCAAAAGATTATGCCAGAGCCAATTGTGAGTATTTTTTCCGGGAGGGCCACAGAATATCTGGCAGAAAAAATTGCGGCAGACTACGGCTCTTCCCTTGGTAAAACGGCGGTTGTGAACTTTTCTGATGGTGAATTTCAGCCCTCGTTTGAGGAAAATATTCGTGGTCGCGATGTTTTTTTGGTCCAATCAACCTTTGCACCTACTGAAAATCTTTTTGAATTGCTGCTGTTGGCGGATGCTGCGCGCCGTGCCTCTGCAAGAAAAATAATTGCCGTTATTCCCTATTTTGGTTTTGCCAGACAAGATCGCAAAGACAAGCCACGCGTAACCATTGCGGCCAAATTGGTTGCGAACCTGTTAATAACAGCCGGCATTCAGCGAATTATTACAATTGACTTGCATGCTGACCAGATACAGGGCTTTTTTGATGTACCTGTTGATCATGTGTATGCGTCTAATATTTTTCTTCCATATATCAAAAGCCTCAATTTGCCAAACCTTACGATGGCTTCACCAGATACCGGTGGTACACGTAGAGCTGCCTCCTATGCTAAAATGCTTGAAACGGGATTTGTTATTTGCTATAAACAGCGTGCAAAACCCAATATTGTGGAAAGCATGGAACTCATAGGCGATGTTGTTGGTAAAGATGTTATCCTTATAGATGATATTATTGACACAGCCGGTTCGATCACGAAAGCTGCTGAAGTTATCATGGATAAAGGTGCTTCAAGCGTAAGGGCATTTTGTACCCATCCCGTACTGTCTGATGCAGCTTATGAACGCCTGGAAAACTCTCCTTTTACAGAAGTGGTTGTGACAGACACTATTCCATTGAAAAAAGAAGCAAAGAAAATAAAAGTTTTATCGACAGCTGGTTTGTTTGCCGAAGTTATTCGACGTGTCGAAAACTACGAATCAATCAGCTCGTTGTTTAAGTTTTCAAATAAATAATCATTAATTAATTTTATTAACCATGAAAAAAGTATCATTGAGCGGTTCCCTGCGCGGGAACGTAGGGAAAAAAGATGCTAAGGCTTTACGCAACCAGGGCTTGGTGCCTTGCGTTATTTATGGCGGTAAGGAGCAAGTACATTTTAATCTGAGCGAAGCCGATTTCAGGACAATCCTGTTTACCCCTGAGACTTTTCTGATTGAAATTACAATTGACGGAAAAGTTTTCAACACCATTTTAAAAGATGTTCAATACCATCCGGTTGGAGACCAGGTAATTCATGCCGATTTTTACGAAATCAGACCCAACAAGCCTGTTACTGTGGCATTACCGGTAAAACTCACAGGCACTTCTCCGGGTGTTATACAGGGTGGCAGGCTTAAACTGAAAATAAGGAAACTGAAGCTGAAAGCCATGCTTGAAGATATACCAGAGGAAATTGTTGTAAGTATTGCTAAACTCAAGATTGGCCAATCGGTAAAAGTGAAGGAGATAATTCTTCCAAAGGTGACCATGCTTGATCCGGCAGGATCAGTTGTTGTTGACGTAAAAACTGCTCGTGGACTCACTGCTGCTGAGCTTGAAGAGGAAGAAGCTGCTGAAGCTGAAAAGGCTGAAGGCGAAGGTGCTGAAGGTGCGCCGGCAGAAGGCGAGAACAAAGAATAAATCCAGAATGCATTTTGCATGCTATCGAAAAGGCATAAAACCATTTGGTCTTATGCCTTTTCTTATTTTTGTAACAAATCAATAGCCTTAACAAAAAGTGAAATACCTGATTGCCGGACTTGGAAATGTAGGGGCCACCTATGCAGGTACCCGCCACAACATTGGATTTGATGTGGTTGACGCATTGTGCAATGACATGAAGGGACAATTTGAGACCGGAAGGCTTGCCCAAACTGCTCAGGTGAAGTTTAAAGGGCGAATGCTTATCCTAATCAAGCCAACTACATTTATGAACCTGAGTGGGAAAGCAGTTCAGTACTGGTTGAAAAAGGAAAATGTCCCATTGGAAAACCTGTTGGTTGTAGTTGACGATATTGCATTGCCCACCGGTTTGCTCAGGATGAAATCCAAAGGGGGTGATGCAGGCCACAATGGCTTGATAGATATCATACAGTCAATAGGCACCAATAGCTTTGCCCGCTTGCGTTTCGGAATAGGTGATGATTTTCCCCGGGGTCGGCAGGCCGATTATGTGCTTGGCGCATGGTCGCGCCAGGAACTGGACATAGTGTTGCCAAAACTCCCGGTGGCTGTTGATATGATAAAAAGTTTTGTTTCCATTGGCATAGGCCAAACCATGACAATGTACAATAACAAATAACTCCTGATTTGCAGCAAATAGATTGATTTGTTGTGCAGGTATTTCACAATCCTAAAGCCTGACAGCATTCGTAAAAATCAAACAGCTGCTCTTATTAATTTGCGGGTCTGAGTTTATCTGCAATAATCCTGTATAACGCTCCTGCATCAACACGCTCTTGCTGCATGCTATCGCGGTCGCGAAGGGTTACTGTATTGTCTTCAAGGGTTTGATGATCAACTGTAACACAGTAGGGAGTGCCAATGGCATCATGCCGGCGGTAGCGCTTTCCAATGGCATCTTTTTCCTCATAATGACACATAAAGTCGGGTTGGAGTTGTGCCAGTATTTCGCGCGCCTTGTCAGGCAATCCATCCTTTTTCATCAGGGGGAGGATGGCTATTTTATAGGGGGCCAATACAGCTGGTAACTTTAATACCACCCGGGAGGATCCGTCTTCCAATGCTTCTTCTTGGTATGCGTAGCTTAGCATGGCCAAAAACATACGATCGAGCCCGATGGATGTTTCTACCACGTATGGTACGTAGCTTTCGTTCAATTCGGGATCAAAATACTGCATTTTCTTGCCAGAATGCTGCTGGTGGGCTCCCAGATCGAAATCGGTGCGGGAGTGAATACCTTCCAATTCCTTAAAACCAAAAGGAAACTCAAACTCTATATCGGCAGCAGCATTTGCATAATGTGCCAGCTTTTCATGATCGTGAAAACGGTATTTTTCGGCTGATATGCCAAGGGAAAGGTGCCAGCGCATACGTTCCTTTTTCCAATAGTCGTACCACTTAATTTCCTCACCAGGACGAACAAAAAACTGCATTTCCATTTGTTCAAATTCCCGCATCCTGAAAATGAACTGTCTGGCAATAATTTCGTTGCGGAAGGCTTTTCCTGTTTGTGCTATACCAAATGGAATTTTCATTCGGCTTGATTTCTGCACATTTAAATAGTTTACAAAAATACCTTGTGCTGTTTCGGGCCTCAGGAAAATTTGATTTGCACCCTCGGAAGTAGCACCCATTTGTGTTGAAAACATCAGGTTAAATTGTCTAACATCTGTCCAGTTGCGCGATCCCGAAATGGGGCAAACAATTTCCAGATCCTCGATCAGGGTTTTGATTTCATCCAGCTTGTTTGTGTCCATAGCGCCGTACAAGCGTTTCCGGATTGTTTCGGACTGGGCCAAATAGTCCATTACGCGTGGATTGGTGCTTACAAACTGATCTTTGTCAAAGCTTTCGCCAAATCGTTTTGCGGCCTTTTCGACTTCTTTGTTTATTTTCCCTTCAATTTTTGCCAAATGATCTTCTACCAGCACATCGGCGCGATACCTTTTTTTCGAGTCTTTGTTATCAATCAAAGGGTCGTTAAAGGCATCCACATGCCCTGAAGCTTTCCAGGTGGTGGGGTGCATAAAGATAGCTGCGTCGAGGCCAACGATATTTTCGTGCATTTGCACCATTGATTTCCACCAATAGCTACGGATATTGTTTTTTAACTCAACACCGTTTTGGCCATAATCATACACAGCGCTCAAGCCATCATATATTTCACTTGATTGAAATACAAAGCCATACTCTTTGGCATGGGCTACAATTTTTTTGAAAAAATCTTCCTGGTTTATCATGGCGCAAAAATAGAAAAATTGAACAGTTAAAAAGCATCCTACCTAAAACTAAATAACCGACTATTGGTTGTCGGTTATTTAGCTGTAATGCATTAAAAAAGATTAAATTATAAGATCAGCATCGCATCACCATAAGTAAAGAAGCGGTATTTTTGGGCAACAGCTTCCTTATAAGCTTTCATGAGGAAATCATAATCGGCAAAGGCAGCTGTTAACATCATCATTGGCGACTTTGGCAAATGAAAATTGGTAATCATGGCATCAGCCAGGCCAAATTCGTAGGGCGGAAAAATGAATTTGTTTGTCCAACCACTGTATGGAACCACTTTGCCGTTAATATTGACGGTTGTTTCCAAGGCTTTCATCGTTGTAGTGCCCACTGAAAGCACGGTACTTCTGCGGCTTTTGGCATCGTTAATAATGTTGGCATTTTGCTGATCGAGTATCATTTCTTCCGAATCCATTTTGTGTTTGGTAAGGTCTTCAACCTCAATATTCCGGAAATTTCCCATGCCTGCATGCAGGGTGACTTCAGCAAAAGAGACGCCTATTAATTCAAGGCGTTTCATCAATTCGCGGCTGAAGTGCATGCCTGCTGTGGGCGCTGCTATTGCACCTTCGTGTTTTGCAAAAATGGTTTGATACCTTTCAGCATCTTCAGGTTCAATGGGACGGTCATGAATTTTTGGCAATGGTGTTTTGCCCAAGGATTGTATGGTTTTCTTAAATTCTTCATAAGGGCCATCAAATAAAAATCTGAGTGTGCGGCCCCGAGATGTTGTATTGTCAATTACTTCGGCAACCAAAGATTCATCTTCACCAAAATAAAGCTTGTTGCCAATACGGATTTTGCGTGCGGGATCGACCAGTACGTCCCATAAACGGCTTTCACGGTTCAGTTCGCGAAGCAGGAAAACCTCAATTTTGGCTCCTGTCTTTTCCTTTTCACCGTATAGGCGTGCAGGAAAAACTTTTGTATTGTTTAACACAAAAACATCACCATCCTTGAAGTATTCCAATATATCTTTAAAAATCACATGCTCAATGGTCTGATCTTTACGGTTTAAAACCATTAAGCGCGATTCGTCGCGGTTTTTTGTGGGGTGACTGGCTATGAGGTTTTGTGGTAGGTTAAAACGGAATTGCGATAATTTCATCAGTATGTTTTGTTAATCCAACAAGTATATTAAAACGTCCTTAGTCCTTTAATCTTGAAATTTTTAGAGGTTTGCAAAGGTAGTGCAATAAAAGGGCGAAGTCAAGTATTTGGGTAACTAATTGTACAATTATAAAAAGCCACTATAAGTTTGGCAGATGTGTTTCCAACAGCTTGATTGAAAGTGTTTATAATTCAGTTTGAGCAGGGGCGGTTTGCAAAATAAGCTCTTTTATTTGCTCCATGCTTAAGGCATCCTCCACACTGTAATCGCCAATTTTTGTACGCCTGAGTGCCGTAAGGCAGGCGCCATTATTGAGCGACTTGCCAAAATCGTGCACAAGACTTCTGATATAAGTGCCTTTAGAGCATGCCACCCGAAACTCGATTGTAGGCATATCAATGGCTGTAATAACAAATTCATGGATATGTACTTCCCTGGGCTCAAGCTTAATGGTTTTTTGTTTTCGTGCATAATCAAAAGCCCGTTTCCCTCCTACTTTTATGGCAGAGTATTGAGGTGGCAACTGAGCTATTTTGCCCAAGAAGTTTTTGGTTGTGTTTTCAATTTCCGTCAAACTGAGGTGTTCTGTCGGAAAATGCGCATCCACTTCAGTTTCAAGATCAAATGAAGGGGTAGTAATACCAAGTTGCATACTTCCGGTATAAACTTTATCCTGATCCTGAAAACCTTGTATCTGTTTGGTCATACGGCCCGTGCAAAGCAATAAAAGACCGCTTGCCAATGGATCAAGTGTGCCTGCATGCCCAACCTTCAGCCGGTTTAATTTATGGTATCGTTTGAGCAACGAACGGATAAAATTTACTGTATCAAAAGAGGTCCAACCAACAGGTTTGTCAATGAATAACAACTCCCCTTGTTCAAATTGAAAATCACGTTTTATTTCTGCCATCAATTGATAATTCAGCTTGGATTATTGTAAAAAGCTCAAAACAATTGCCAAGGTGCCTATCAAGAAACAGTATATGGCAAAATAGATTAAACGGCCTTGGTTTACAATTTTTATCATCCATTTGCAGGCAAACAAACCGGAAACGAATGCAGCCAAAAATCCAACAAGCATGGCTACAGCTCCTATGCCTTCACCGCTGCTCATTTCACCAGAGAGTACATCCAATAAATTTGCACCTAAAATGGGTATCAGTACCATCAAAAAGGAAAACCGTGCAATTACTTCGCGTTTGTTGCCAAGCATCAGGCCTGTGCTAATGGTTGCGCCTGAGCGTGAAATGCCAGGTAAAACTGCCAATGCCTGTGCAATACCTATTATAAATGCATCACCAAAACCGATTTTCCTTGTGTTCGATTTCTTCAAATAGGTAAAGGTTAGCAAAGTAGCTGTAACCAGAAGCATAAAGCCCACAAAACGAATGTTGCCGGTGAAGAAGCTTTCCACGAAGTCTTTAAAAAAGAGCCCGACAACCAAAACAGGAATCATCGATAGCGCTATAAGGCTGACGAATTTCCAGGATTCGTTCCATTTGAATTCGAAAAGGCCTTTGAAAATATCAAAAAGGTCTTTACGGAAAACCACGATGGTACTCAACACGGTGGCTCCATGCACTGCAACGGTGAATGCCAGGCTATTGGTTGCATCAATCTCCAGAAAATATTTTCCCAACTCTAAATGCCCACTGCTGCTCACAGGCAAAAACTCGGTAAGGCCTTGTATAAGACCCAAAATCAAGGCTTCGATCCAAGTCATTGTTGTTTAGATTAAAAAGTGTTTGAAAATTAATCGACGGATTTCTTCATAATGGCGTAAACTTCAATGGCATAGCCTGTAAGTATCAACAGTGGCGACAATGTCCAGCGCTGAAAATTGAATACCTTGTCGCTATAAACATTGGGGTCGTCAGAACCACCACCAATTAGCAGCAGAAAACCTACGAGCAGAAAGGCCAGGCCTATAAGGACCCATTTATAATTATCACGCGTAAAAGCGAAAGCTTCCAGGTTCTTATTATCCACAGTTGCTTTTTTTGAAGGAGCAGACGTTTTCATAATTTTTTAATGATTTACCGGGGTCAAAATTAAGGTAAAATTCCAAATAATTCAGGCAAACAGTTTATCTGTTTTGGCATTCAAGTATTTACCAATGGAAATATGGGTGGAAATACCTGCTATTGCAACGCCAAGTACAAGTACTACGGCAAAGACAATAAACACAAGTTTAAAATCTTGTAGCAATACCAACTCAGGAATGTTTTGGAGCGTTGTGTACAATACAGTGGCCAGCAACAGCAGGGCTAACAAGGCCCCAATAATGCCCTGCAAAATACCAGACCAAACAAAGGGGCGTCTGATAAAACTGGCTGTGGCACCTACCAGCTGCATGCTTTTTATCAAGAACCTTTTTGAATAAATTGATAATCTTATGGTATTGTTTATCAAAGCGATGGAAATAATCAACAACAACAAACTAAAGGCAGAAAGTACCATGCCGATGCGTCTAAGGTTTTGGTTTATCAGGTGGACAAGCGATTTTTGGTAAAATACTTCTTTCACACCCGGATAGGCCAATAATTGCGACTCAATTTTTGCAAGGCTGTCGTTATTCGCCCAGGCGGCCTTAAACCTTACGTCAATTGAGGGCAAAAGCGGGTTTTCGTCTTCGCCCAGCCATTTGATGAAGTCCTCTCCAAGGTCCTTTGTTAGCCTGTTGGTGGCTTCCTGCTGTGAGATGTATTCGGTAGATTTTACCGCAGGAGTTGCATCCAGTGTTTTCTGCAATTGAATAATGCCGGCTTCACGCACATCTTCTTGCATAATAATCTCAAAACCAATATTTTCTTTAATATACTCGGATAGTTTGTGTGCGTGTAAAACAATAAGGCCTAACAAACCCAACATAAATAAAACCAGTGTTATGCTGATCACGGAGGTGAAATATGAACTTGTAAGTTGTCTTTTGGTATGTTTTTCTTCCTGCAGTACCATAACCATTGATAATTTTTTGAGGGTAAAATTACACTTTTTAATCGCAGTTGTGCAATTCTCATTTGTTGCTTACTTTTGCTATATGCCAAATACCAACTAATGAAACATATCAGGTCCTTTCTTGTTGCTTTTACATGCCTTTGTATAATGGGTTCGTTTGCTCAATCAGGTCGATTGGCATTGAAAATTGACAGTTTGAATACAGTTTTATCGGGTTCAGGGCCTGAATTTCAACAATCCGTTTTCCTTGAATTGGGCAGTGCCTATTTGCCTTTCAATAAGGAAAAAGCCAAATCCTATCTATTGCAAGCTGCACTTTTTGAAGATAGTTTGCGCAATTACAGCATCACTTACAAAGCCTCATTGCTGCTGGCAAAGGAATTAATAGACAGTAATTACGCTGATTCAGCGCTGTATTTTTTACAATTGGCAAAAGAGTCGGACATGATATTGGGGCATAATAAGATGCAGCAAGTGCAACAAGATATTATAACAGCTCTAAAATCGGACCCTATAGATGCTATAACGCAGCCAGACCCGAAGGGTTTTCCTAATATGTATCTTATTGCGATTGTTTTGTTAGCAGCCATTTTGTTACTACTTCTCATTCGTTTCTTTACATTAAAAAGAAAATACGCCTCTAGCCGTAAATTGAATGAATCAGAAATAGATAAACTGAGCAGAAAACTTGAAGTGCTGGAAAAAAATATTGAGCATGAGGTGTTGCTACGCACAAAGGACTTGCAAAACAAGCTTGAGGAAAGCAGGATGAAAGATGTTGAGTTGAAAAAGGCCTTGAAAAAAGCAGAGGATGCCCATTACCTCAAAAATGCCTTTTTGGCCAATATGAGTCACGAGATACGCACCCCCCTTAATGGTATCATCGGGTTTTCGAGCCTGCTGGAAACAGAGTTGTCAATGATGGAGAATTTGGAACTGTATGAGTTTGCCCAAGGGATACAGCAAAGTGGGGATCGACTGCTTAATTTATTAAACAATATCATTGACATAAGTCGTATTGAGGCGAACGACATTGAGATGGAGCTGCATCCATGTAATCTGGCTGAGATCATAAACAATGTTGCAGAATTGAATACATTTTCGGCTAACGAAAAAAGTTTGGCATTTAAGACAAAAATTGCAGATTTACCTCCTGTAATAGCTGACAATGCTAATCTTACACGCATCGTAAACATTGTTGTGGACAATGCCATTAAATATACCAACTCAGGCTTTGTGAATATTTCAGCCACTTACAATCCTGAAACCAATGAGGCCCAGATCAGGGTGAAGGACACTGGGGTGGGCATGGAAGCAGACTATCAGAAATACCTTTTTGAAGCTTTCAGGCAAGAAAGTTCTGGCTATGGCCGTTCATACCAAGGTGCTGGTTTGGGGTTGCCCCTTGCTAAGCGATTACTCGATTTGATGAATGGCCGAATCGAAATACAAACAATACAATCTGTTGGTACTACCGTGGACATATTTATACCCTGCAAATCGGATAAGAAGGCTGAATTTGTTGGGATGACAAAGCCAATTGCAGCAGCTCCCACCATAGGAGAGCTGGATATTTTTATTGTTGAAGATGACAGGATGAACCGATTGGTGCTGGAAAAAATATTGAAAAAATCAGGTAAACTTACTTTGGCTGTTGATGGAGACGAAACCCTTAAGATTATTGGCGAACGCTATAAAAAGGGCCATATTTTTCAGGTTATGCTATTTGATATAAACCTGCCCTCACCCTGGGATGGCATTATGCTCATGCAGAAAATCAGGGCCGATTATAAAGAATACCGCCTGGTACCTTTTATTGCCCAAACAGCATATGCTATGGCAGGGGATAGGGAAAAAATGCTTGAATCAGGCTTTGATGACTATATTGCGAAGCCAATTAGTAAAAACGAATTGCTCACCATTATCAAAAACCAACTGGAAAAGTTTAACAGGATTAATGCATAGACATGGCATCTTTCGGTTGCCATGCTTCAAGGACCAATAAAAATGGGATAAGCCAGAATACCCTTGCTCTTATTTGAGATAGATACATCATTTGACGAAAGTTTAGCCCAAAATGTGTTATTTTTGCAGGATGGAAAGCGCTTGAAAAATGGCCTGTTAATCAGCAATATATTATCGTATTACAATCAATCATTAAATAAAAAAGATACACTATGTCCGAAACCTTAAAAAATTTGGTAACACCAGGTGTTGCAGCCGGTGATGACCTGCAAACTATTTTTCAGTTTGCAAAAGCCCAACAATTTGCCATGCCTGCAGTAAATGTGGTAGGCACCAATTCTATCAACGCCACTTTGGAAGCGGCGCGTGCTGTAAATTCGCCTGTTATTATTCAGTTTTCCAATGGTGGTGCCTCATTTTATGCCGGCAAGGGCTTGTCCAATGCAGGAGAGCGTGCTGCTATTGCTGGTGCTGTTTCCGGCGCGCTGCACTTGCATCAGATTGCTGCCTTGTACGAAGTTCCTGTGATTTTACATACCGATCATGCAGCCAAGAAACTATTGCCTTGGATTGATGGTTTACTGGATGCCGGCGAAGCTTATTTTAAGATGCATGGGAAACCCCTTTTCAGCTCCCATATGCTTGATTTGTCGGAAGAACCACTTGAAGAAAACCTTGAAATATGCCGCCGTTATCTTGAGCGCATGTCGAAAATGGGCATGACACTCGAAATCGAATTAGGAATTACCGGAGGTGAAGAAGATGGCGTTGACAACACAGATGTTGACAATTCCAAACTCTATACCCAGCCAGAGGAAGTAGCCCGTGCTTATGAAGTATTGAAGGAAGTTAGTGACAGGTTTACCGTTGCTGCTGCTTTTGGCAATGTGCATGGTGTTTACAAGCCCGGCAATGTGCGACTGGAGCCTGTTATCCTTCGTAATTCCCAGCAATATATTCAAGAGAAATATGGCACAGGTCCTAATCCTGTAAATTTTGTATTCCATGGCGGATCAGGCTCAGAACCGGCACAAATACGTGAGTCGCTTACGTATGGTGTGGTTAAAATGAACATTGATACCGACACCCAGTGGGCCTACTGGAATGGCATCCGTTTGTTTGATCAAAAGTATCATGGCTATCTGCAAAGCCAGATTGGTAATCCGGATGGTGATGATATCCCGAATAAAAAATACTATGATCCCCGCAAGTGGCTTCGCGAGGGAGAGGTGAGCGTTATTGAACGCTTAAAAACTGCTTTTGATGACTTGAACTGTATCAACAGATACGTTTAAAAGACACTGGCTTAACAAATTCGGTTCATTTCCAATTACGGAGATGAACCGATTTTTTTTAGGCCGATTCAAATTGCCGCAAGAAACGAACATCGTTTTCAAAAAACAACCTTAAATCGTTTATTTGGTATTTGAGCATGGTGATGCGTTCAATGCCCATACCAAAGGCGTATCCTGTATAAATATTGCTGTCAATTCCACAGGCATCCAACACATTGGGGTCGACCATGCCGCAACCCAATATTTCGACCCATCCGCTATATTTACAAATATTGCAACCTGTGCCCCCGCATATTTTGCAGGACACATCCATTTCGGCCGAAGGTTCAGTAAAAGGGAAATAGGAGGGTCTGAAGCGGGTTTTGGTTTCGGGGCCAAACAGCTCCTGAGCAAAATAATAAAGTGTTTGTTTCAAATCGGCAAATGACACATCCTTATCAATGTATAGGCCTTCAACCTGATGAAAAATACAATGTGCCCTGGCAGAGATGGCCTCGTTGCGAAAAACACGCCCGGGAGCTATAATCCGTATTGGCAGCTTACCACTTTCCATAACCCTTACTTGCACACTGGAGGTATGTGTGCGCAGCGCAACGTCAGGGTTTTTTCGAATAAAAAAAGTGTCCTGCATATCCCTGGCCGGGTGCTCTTCGGGGAAGTTTAGTGCAGTGAAATTGTGAAAATCGTCTTCAATTTCAGGGCCTTCGCTGATAGAGAACCCGATACGTGCAAAAATGCCATTGATTTCGTTACGAACAATGGATAAGGGGTGGCGACCACCTATGTGACTGGCTGCCGGCAAACTCAAGTCGAATTGATGTTCACTGGCTTGTGACGAGGCAGAAACTTCATTTTTGGCAGCATCAAGTTTCTCTTGTATCTTATTTTTTAGCTCATTAAGCAGCATTCCCATGGCCTTGCGTTCATCAGCAGCTACTTGTTTAAAATCAGCAAATAAGGCCTGAACAACACCTTTTTTTCCCAGATAATGAATGCGGAATTCTTCAATTTCCGCTGCGTTCTCTGCCTTAAATTGTTCAACCTCTTGCAGCAGCCTGGCAATTTTTTCTTTCATGGATGATTAAAATATGTTTGGTTATTCCAGGATTTCGATTGTCATTTTAACGTCATTCACAGGGCGATCGCCGCGAGCTGTTTGCACTGCAGCAATTTTGTCAATCACCTCGAAACCATGTACCACTTCTCCAAAAACAGTGTATGAACCGTCAAGGTGTGGCGTTCCGCCAACTGTGGCATACGTTTTATAATGCTCTTCGGTGTAAGGGAAATTGGCTTGTGCTGCCATTGATTTCAGCTGGGCTTCCATAAATTTTTGTCCCTGAACAATATAAAATTGCGAGCCTGAAGATTTCTTTTGTGGATTCACCTGATCACCCATACGGGCAGCAGCCAAGGCTCCTTTTTTGTGGATGTGGTGGTTGTGAAATTCGGCATCAATGAGGTAGCCCGGATCATTTTGTCCGTTTTCATTGCCCCCACCTTGAATCATAAAGTTTTGGATAACACGGTGAAAAGGTGAGCCATTATACCAACCCTGTTTAACCAGTTTGATAAAATTATCGCGATGCAAAGGCGTGTCATTGTAAAGTTTGGCTGTAATTTCTCCAAATTCGGTTTTGATGACGACAAGTGTTTCGTTTTGTGCAAATGCACCCATGCCCATAGTGAGCATAATCAGCAAGGCGAATTTTTTCATATTTTAAGAGGTGTTAAATTAGGCGGTCAAAAGTAAGAAATCTGTTTAATTCAAGAATTGTTTTTGCCAGCTTATCGAAGGAATAAGCTGGTTTGGCCAATCTGTGAATCGTTATGGAAAACATCAATATTATAAACCCCCTCAACAAGGTCTTGCGTATCACGCTTACTCCAATCAACGCAAATTTCCAGATTTTGGTTTTGGTAATCAGCTACGGTCAAAATGGAGTATTGCAGCTTTTCTCCTTGATGCATAAAAGAATATTCATCATCTCTTCCTTTAACCAAAACAGTTCCGTCAGGAGCGGCAATTCGCAAATAAATGTTTTTATTGCCTGGCTCGATCACACTGTTTTCGGCGAGTGTAAAGCAAACACGAATAAATTCAACCCGGCGATAGCGGTCGGTCTCCACTTCGCGGCTGCTACCCCTTTGGCGAAATCCGGTTGCTGAAAGGTTGAAGGTGCGCAAAACGGCTGCTTGTTCAACAATATCAGTTAAATCGTCTTTAACTTGAGTAAGCTGAGCAACACGGCGCCTTTCTACATCAAATTCTTCTTTAATGCGGACATTCTCTTCTGCCAATTCGCGATTCACTGTATGGAGCGAATCCATTTGGCGCACATATCCTTGCGAAATTACTTGAAGCCTGTCAAGTTTCTTTTTTATTTTATAATATTCCCATTGTGTATTCAACAACTTTTTAATCTCAGAGGCATTGGCTTGTATGATGCTGTCCTTAATTGACAAGGAATCAGCTAGTTTGCCGTAGGCAGTTTTTGTTAGGTTGTGGGCATTTATAATGCTATCAACTTCATGTTGCAAGTCAACCCGTTGCATTTCTTTTTCTTCCTGCAGCACACGTAGGTTACTTTTGGTTGAAATCAGCCAGATAGATAATCCAATGATCAATAAGGCGAAAACACCTAACAATAGATACAGCCAGCGCGTGGCGTTGGGAGATGGTATCGGATTGTTTAAGTTTTGTTCTTTATCCATGGGGTTAATTATTTTATGCAAAAATAGCTCATTTAAGCTGCATTTGCAAGCTTTTTGCTCATTATGTCTATCTGTGGTTCAGGTTTTTCCAATACCATTTGCAGGCTTCTGTGAGCCCGCTGCGCAAATCAAATAAGGGCTTATATCCGAGCAATTCCCTGGCTTTGTCAATTGAGGCCAGTGAATGAGGGATGTCACCCTGCCTGTAAGGGCCATGCAAAATTTCAACAGTAGCAATTTCAGGATCATATGTAGCAAGGATCTCACGCAGGTGGCCTGCAAGTTGGTTCAATGTAGTACGGTCACCATAGGCAACATTATATACCTGATTGATGGCTTTGGGATTGCTGCTCAAGGCTGATAGCAGATTGGCCTGTATCACATTGTCAATATAGGTAAAATCGCGGCTGTAATCACCGGCGCCATTTATTGTCGGGCTTTGGTAGCTGATTAGTTGCATAACCCATTTAGGAATTACAGCCGCATAGGCTCCTTGCGGGTCTTGCCGGCGACCAAACACATTAAAATAACGCAGGCCGATGCAATCAATCCCATAAGTGCGGCTAAACACATCTGCATATAATTCGTTCACATATTTGGTGATGGCGTAGGGGGACAGCGGCTTGCCAATTTTATCTTCCACCTTGGGTAAGCTTTCCGAATCGCCATAGGTGCTTGAGCTCGCAGCATATACAAAGCGTTTTACTTTGGTATCGCGGGCAGCAATCAACATATTTAGCATACCGCTGATGTTCACGGCATTGGTTGTGGCCGGGTCATTAATCGATCTGGGGACTGAGCCCAATGCAGCCTGGTGAAACACATAAACCTTGCCGGAGCAAGCTTTTTGACAGGTATCAATATCTCTGATGTCGCCTTCAATCAAGGTGAAATTGGGATTTTGTTGAAATGCCTCCAGGTTTTTTCGGTGGCCGGTTGCAAAATTATCGAGACAGCTAACAACAGCCCCTTCGTTTAGCAGTGCTTCAATAAGGTTTGAGCCAATAAATCCGGCACCTCCGGTCACCAGCACAGGTATTTTGTTAAATGCAGTTTTCAATTTAGGGCTTATTTAATGAAGTAGTTGATAAAAATTTTATAGGGTTTTCCAAATGGCAAATTTAAGGCTTTTTATTCCATAGGAGGCTATAGAATAAAACGCATAGAAACGCCCATAAGGTGCTTCTATGCGTTTTTGTTTATACAGTTGATAATGTTGACTGCTTAATTCAGATGGCCAATAAGCTTATGAGCCCAATGTGGCAACCATAACAGCTTTGATGGTATGCAACCTGTTTTCGGCTTCATCAAAAACCAAAGAAGCGGGCGATTCGAATACTTCATCGTCAACTTCCATGGCTTCAACACCAAATTTTTGGTAAATCTGTTCGCCAATTGTTGTTTGCCGGTTGTGGAATGCAGGAAGGCAATGCAGGAATTTCACCTGTGGGTTGCCGGTTTTGTCCATCATGGCTTTGTTAACCTGATAGGGCAACATCATTTTGATTCGTTCTTCCCACACATGATCTGGCTCGCCCATCGAAACCCATACATCTGTGTACAGGAAATCAACGCCTTTTACGCCATCATCAACACTTTCGGTTAAAGTAATACTGGCACCGGTATCTTTGGCAATTTTGCGACAGGTTTTAACAAGTTCTTCATCGGGCCAAAGTTGTTTAGGGGCAACAGCCCTGAAATCCATACCCATTTTGGCAGCTCCTACCATCAGCGAGTTGCCCATATTGTTGCGGGCATCGCCCAAGTATGCAAATCGAACCTGATTCAGTGGTTTGTCCGTGTTTTCCATCATGGTAAGAAAATCGGCCAGAATTTGTGTTGGATGGAATTCGTTGGTAAGACCATTCCACACGGGTACACCGGCATATTTACCAAGTTCTTCAACAATCTCCTGACCAAAGCCGCGGTATTCGATGCCATCATACATGCGACCCAAAACACGTGCCGTATCTTTCATGGACTCTTTTTTGCCAATTTGCGAACCACTGGGCCCCAAATAAGTAACCCTGGCGCCCTGGTCAAAAGCGGCTACTTCAAAAGCGCAACGTGTTCGTGTAGAATCTTTTTCAAATATCAAGGCGATATTTTTACCAGCCAATTTTGGTTGTTCGGTTCCAGCATACTTGGCTTTTTTAAGGTCAGCTGAAAGCTCAAGTAAAAATGTGATTTCCTTTGGGGTGAAATCCAAAAGTTTTAAAAAATTTCTGTTTCTCAGATTGAATGCCATAACGTAATCC
>CAYTUA010000361.1:0-5425 GCA_964440855.1 uncultured Lentimicrobiaceae bacterium | reverse complement strand
CCCAAGAGGACCGTATCCCCAAACACCTACGTAATCTGATAAAAAATACCCACCAAATGCATCTCCAGAACCAGCAACTCCAATGCCAGATGCAGCAATACCATAAACACCAATACCATTTTGATTGTCCGGATTTACTTCAAACCAGCCAGCATAATCATCACCACTTGTGGTTGTTTTATTATTTACAACCTTAAACGCACTTCCCGAATGGCTTACCGAGCCCTCAAAAGGTAGTTGTAAGCCACCGACTTGCCAGCTCGCGTTGCCGTTTGCATCCGATGTAAGCACTTTGCCGGCAGCCGGGCTGCCACCCTGTATGCGCATGGCGCCTGTTACATTTACATTGCCACTGAAATATCCTGCCCATACATCTGCATTGTTGTCCTTAAACGCCAATGCACCAAAAGTAGTCGCATCGGTTTTGCTGCCAAGCAGGGCCGCAGAGTTGGCAAAATCGAGGTCGCTGTAGCCGGCTACACCCGCACTGTAGTTGTTGCCGTAATATGAGAATCCTTTAATGGCGGCATCAACACCGGTCCTGCCCCATCCGCTGCCCCCATGCGATGCGGTGGCACTGCCGGTGCGTCGTGCAAAAATATTGGAGTGGCCTGCCCCGTATTCCGTTCCGAGCCTGCTTACGTAAAACTTATTGTTCGCCAAGGGGGCGTCGCCAATAGCAACCTCGCTGCTGCTATTGCTCATAATGCTGTTGGTGGCTTCCCAGGTGGTGCCATTGTGGCGCAGGGTTTGGCCCATAGCACCGCCTGGCATATAGGCACCAGGGCTGTTCCAGGAGGCTACCCCATCGGCAGCAGAGGTAAGTATGCGTCCTGCCCCCGGATTCCCACCCCTGATTCGTATCTGCCCGTCAATATCGAGCTTTTGGGTGGGGCTGCCGGTGCCAATGCCTACATTGCCGGCATTGCTGTTGTAAATGTCTGTTCCGCCCACAGTCCAGTTGGAGCCTCCGCCACCACCCGATGGAGTTTGCCAGGTGGCATTGCCATCGGCATCGGAAGTGAGCACCTTGTCGATCCCGGGCGTTCCGGCTCCTGCAAAACGAATTGTTCCTGTGGTGTGTAATTGAGCTTCAGGTGGGAATACCCCAATGCCCACATTGCCGTTACGGCTGATGGCAGCAAAAGGGTTGGCGCCACCTTCCCAGGTGGGATCATCCTCTATAACACTACCTACCGATTTGGCATACAGCGCATAGGGTACGCTCAGCAATTGCGAAACACCCATGCTGATATAATCACTGCCCCCGGCGGGATCCATCTCTGTTTTCATAAAATAAGGGCCATCCGACCAGATAATGGCATCAAAGCTGCCCATCATGGGGTCGGGGGTGCCATTGCCCACCTCAATGGACAGTTGCCCATAGGCATTGGTGGTGGTGGTGTGGGTTTCCATGTAATAAGCGAAACCATCGTCGCTGCCCTGCAAAATGCTGATGCGCAGCGAAATGCTTTGGATGGCCAGCACTTCGCCCGAGGCATCGCGGGCTACCGCCTGATAATTGAATTTTTCGGGGGCCTGTGCCATAAGGCTGCTCAGGCTGATGAGCAAGGCAGCTGTGAGGGAAAGTAAATTTTTCATTTTCTTTTTTTTCGGTTTGTTTTGAGATGCTTTGTGGGTCGTTATTTTTATTTCCCAAAATAACAACGCAGAGCAAGCCATTTCAAGCCTCAATTCGTGTTCTGACTGTTTGGGTTAGTGGTTGGCAGAAGGGGAGGCAATCTTGGATATAAGCAATATGGAACTTGCCCGCATGTTTTATGCTGTGCGCATGCGTATTGTGGTTTAAAATAATTACTTACTTGTGCCTGCTGCTGTTGGAAGAACCATACTTGCTGCAAGCAATTGAAGCTATTTGTTTGGGGTGAATCAGCCTTTCAGCAACTCAAAAAGCTCCGGTTTGCGTGATTTTGAGACTTGTATCTCTACGCCATTCGACATAACAACCGAGCCGCCATCCCCTTTCAGGTACCTGACCACTTCGCGCAGGTTGACAAGGTAGGAGTTGTGTACCCTGAAAAAGAACTTGTTGTGCAAGCGTTCTTCAATAAATTTGATGGTTTTAGATACCATCAGCGGTTTGCCGGTTTTGCGGTGTACATGCACATAATTTCCATCGCCTTCCAGGTAGAGGATATCTTCCTCGTTCACTATTTCGAGGCCTCCCATTGTTGGCAAAGCGATTTTTGGGAAAGCCATATTGCCCTGTTGTAAATTTTCAAGTAGCATATGCATCTGCTCGGTTCGCTGCTGCATCGACTGCGAATTGTTTTTCAGGGCCAGGCGCTTAGCAACTGTTTCAACTGCGCGCACAAGCTCATTTTTGTCAACAGGTTTGAGCAGGTAATCGGCGGCACTTACTTTAAAAGCCTGAATGGCATAGTTGTCGTAGGCTGTTGTAAAAATAATTTCAAAATCAATGATATGCAGCCTGGCCAGCATATCAAAGCCATTCATCCGGGGCATGGCAATATCAAGAAAAACAAGTTCGGGTTCGTGCTTGTAAATTGACTCCAAACCGCAGATACCATTCATGCAGGTTTGAACCACCTGTACCCCTGGGCAATGTTTTTCAATCATGATACTGAGGGAGTCAATGCAGTGTTGTTCATCGTCAATGATCAGGGCTTTCATGTGGTTTTGTATTTATTGGTTTGGTTCTGTTGGTTTGCATCACACTTACTTATTGGTAATTACAGGAAGCATAATCGTAACCCTTGTGCCTGCTGCCTGTTGTTTGGTGTCGTAAAGGTCGATAATGTTGATTTTGGCTTTGCTGCTGTACAACTGGTTGATGGTTTCGAGGCGCTCTGCCGTTATTGACATGCCAAGCGATTTTCCTTTAAATTCAAAAGCGCTTTTATATTCCGCTGCTTTTTCGCGCCCTATGCCATTGTCCTGAACGGTGAAAAGGATGTAATCATCTTGTTTTTGTGCCGAAATTTCAATTGTTCCCTGCTCCGGCTTATAAAGCAAGCCATGCCAGATGGCATTTTCCACATAGGGCTGCAGCAGCAGTGGTGGAACGAACACCCGGTTTGCATCAAGGTATTGGTCAATGATGATGGTAAATTGAAATTTGTTGCTGAACCTTATCTGCTCCAGCTCAAGGTAGATGCGCAGGGCATCCAGTTCATCCTCAAGTGTAACCAGCTTGTTTTTTGAATTGTTCAGAACGGCACGTATCAGGCGCGAGAATTTGGTGAGGTATTCCGATGCTACATCTGTTTCGTTCTTCAGAATAAAAGTATTGATTGAATTGAGCGAATTGAAGATAAAATGGGGATTCATCTGCGCCCTCAACGATTTCATTTCTGCTTCGGCTATCCTTTTGGCAAAATCAGTATGAATTTTTTCCTTCTTACGAATCTGATTCGAACGTAATTTGAATATCGTTGCCAATAGGAGAACAATAGCCAAGATTACCAATACCCTGAACCATAGCATCTGGTGATAGTAAGGTTTGATGGTAAGATCAAGAAACGCCTTTTCATCAAACCACACGCCCCTGTAGGCTGCTGCGACCTCAAAACGATAAGTGCCTGGTGGCAGATTGGTGTAGTTTGCGGTGTTTTGTCTGCTGAGGCTGCCGGGTTCGTCGTCATAACCAAGCAAGCGGCAGGCATACAGAATGCGATCAGTATCCTGAAAACAAATGGCAGAAAACGAAAACCTGATATTGTTTTCAGAAGCTTTCAGTTGAATATGAGGGTTTTGCAATCCCTGGTCAACCAGGTGGTGTTGGGTGCCATTTATCTCAATTTGCTCAACCAGCAAATTGATAATGCCGCCCCTGATTGTCAAATCTTTGGCGTTAATTGTTTCATAACCATTGGTTACCCTCAGGTAAATGTTGTCGTGGGCATCAAGGTAAATAATATCGTAATGGCTTTTATTGGAATGGAGGGCATTACGCTTATCGAACGAATTAAACTGCTCCGTATAGGGGTTAAAAAAAAGTAGGCCTTCGTTTACAATCCAGAATAATCCATTTGAGTCAACAGCAATTTTTGAAATATTCGGATCGTTGAGCCCGTGAGCGGTATGAAACAGCTTGTAGGATATTCCATCAGCTTCCTCGCTGATGCGCAAAAGGCCTTTGCCATGCAAACCAACCCAAACACGCCCCAGGCTGTCGGTGGCAAAACCACCAACATCCTGGTCTTTTCTGATGCCCAAGGCTGATAGTCCTTGATGAAATTTATCCAGGTAACTGTCATTTTCAATGTCATAGACAATAAACCCGCTTCGAGAAGCCGACCAGAGGCGGTTTTTATTATCAACCATAACCTCAAAATAACGGTCGCTCATGCTTACAGCTTTTGTTTGTTCGCCCTGGTAACTGAAAACTGTGAAGCTGTCCCGTGCAGCCTCAATCTTCACAAAACCATCCAGTGTTGCATTGATCCACAAGTTATTATCTTGGTCTTCCACAATATTTTCAAGTACTATACGCTTGCCATTGATGCCAACAGGCTTTTGGCCCTTATCGCGAAACATTTTCAAGGTTTTCGATTTACTGTCAATATACAACAGGTTGTTACGTGTGGTCGAAACCCATATAACACCATTTGAATCTTTATAAATGCCCGAAACGTTGGCATGGGGTTTTACTTCAGGGTCACCATTTTCTACGGTGTGCCAGGTGCCGCTTTCCCCGTCGAAAACCAACAGATTGTAAAAGTGATTGACACCAACATAAAGTTTGTCATCATCTTTGTCATAAAAGAAGCATCCGGCTGAACCTGCATCAAAGGGTAATTCCACCCGTTTGAACGAGCGATAATGCTTATCGAGTAAGTTGAGGCCTTCTTTGCCACCCACCCACAAGTCGCCTTTGCGGTCAACCAGCATATTGCAATGCAAAACATTCGACAATATGGAACGTGGGTTTGCATCTGATTTCATATGAATAAGAAAGCGCTCTTCCTTTTTATTAAAAATTAGCAGACCATGAAACGGCGTTGCTACCCACAATTCGTCGGCACTCTTTTTTGTAATATGCAATGCCCCCTGAAAATAATTGTCAGGAAAATGATATACCGTCCACTTCATGTTGCGCAGATTAAGTTTCCGCAGGCCTGTTCCCCATTCCCCATTCCAAAGTAATGAGTCGCCATCAAGATACATTGCCTGCGTCATATAACGCTTTCCCTCGGGCCATTCTTCAGTGAGGTCAGCTTGCAGTTCATGTTTAAACCTGTCAACAAGGAAAAGTCCGCCTTGCGAACTAACAAAAAGCAAGTTCTTTTTTGTTGGATGTGGTAAAATATTGTATATAAAGCTCCTCCACGATTGCTGCAAGGTATTTTCTTCTTTGTTTTGCAGCAGGCGGGTATAGCTATTGTTATTGCGGTTCAAGTGGAACAATCCATCTGTTGAAGCTATCCACATGCTGGTGTCA
>CAYTUA010000360.1:0-9648 GCA_964440855.1 uncultured Lentimicrobiaceae bacterium | reverse complement strand
AAAGCATACTGCATTTTGAAGGAGATTCAACCTATGTGGAAGTTGAAACAAGTCCTGAACAGTTTGAAAAAAGGTATATCAAAACTGGTCTTTCAGATGGTATTGTTATACAGGTTGTTGAAGGCTTAAGCATGAACGATAAAATAAAAGCAGGAACAAAATAGCGTGTAGTCATGATGGCGGATGATAAATTTTCTCCATTTTTCAAAAACACAAACAGCAAAACGAGTTAATTGTGTGTTGGTTTGGTGCCCGCAGCGCGGCCTTTTAGGCCGGCTGCGGGTTTCCATTTTGCAATCCACTTAAAAATTTAAAATAGATAAAAATCTGATTTGTATATTTTTCTTTTAAATTTGAAGACTTTAAAACCAAAATTTATGACCTTTAAACCTGTTTACCCACAAGAACGCATCGCCCTGATCGACCTTTTGCGCGGCTTTGCCCTTTTTGGCATATTAATGGTAAATATGCCACTCTTCAACAATCCGGCTACCATTATGTTTGGCGATTACAGCATCTGGACCGATCCTCTAAGCAAGACGGCTACCTGGTTTATCCGCTTCTTTTTCGAAGGGAAATTCTACATCCTCTTTTCCTTGCTGTTTGGCATGGGATTCCAGCTTTTTATGCAGAAAATCGACGAAAGCAAATCTGTTTTGTCCTTGTTTCGCAGACGTTTGCTTTATTTGCTGCTATTTGGTATTTTGCATGTTGTATTTTTATGGTATGGTGATATCCTCGTATGGTACGCCCTGTTTGGTTTTGTAATGACCTGGTTGCGCAAAAAATCCAATCGCAGCCTGATAAAATGGGCCATTGGGTTTATGTTGGTTCCTGTTGTGTTGACAGCCATAATGATGGGGTTTATGGAGTTTGCTTTATCGATTCCCGAAGCTGCCGATGAAATCCAGCAAAGTGCCATGGAGCGGCACAACTATATGCAAGAACTCACCGAAGCAGCTTATGCTACCTACCCTACAGGAAGTTTTTCTGAAATTGTAAATCAACGCTTGACAGAATATCTGCTGTTGTTACCGGGGGTCTTTTTCTTTTACCCCAATTCATTGGCTATGTTTTTGATTGGCATGGTATTCATGCGCAAAGGGTATCTAACCAATCCAGCCGAACACAAACCCTTTTTCAAAAGATTGCTGTTCATCAGCCTGCCAATTGGTTTGGCTGGAGCTTTCGTGGTGGCGCAATTTGCTTCGCAAGTCAGCCAAATCAATATGAGCTGGTTGATGCTGCTGGTGACGGCAGGCCATATTCTGGGTGGCTTTTTCATGGCCATGACTTATGTCTCACTTATGGTATTCTGTTCGCAGCGGGGTATGTTTAACAAGTTGCGAAGCCTGGTGGCTAAGCTTGGCCGTATGGCACTTACCAATTACCTGATGCATTCGCTTATTGCCAGCATACTTTTCTTTAGTTATGGATTTGGCCTTTACGGAAAAGTGAACCCTTTTCAAGGCATATTAATTACCATAGCCATTTATGTTTTTCAGTTGTTTTTCAGTCATTATTGGTTGAAAAAATACCGGTTCGGGCCTATGGAATGGTTGTGGCGGAGCATGACCTATGGCCGGAGCATGCCAATGAAACGTGAGGGTTAGATTGTGAAACGGCGAAGCGGCGATTTCGATATATCACCAATACCTGATAATTGCCGTTTCGCCTGCTTTCAGGTCAAACCAAAAAAGGGTATCATCGTCCACCTTTTTGCTTTTGGGAACTGCTCCATTCACTCGCACTGAACTGGAAGAAACAGCCAGATTAAGCCCGTTTATTTTTCGATTGCCATGATTAACAATTTCTACATGACCTTGCGCTATGATATTGTATTCCAGTTTACTAACAGACTCAAAATAAGCCAGTTGTTTATCAATGGTAGTGGGTAGTAATTTATGTGCATCGCGCAGGTCAGCCAAACGTGCAAGTGCCTGGTTAAATCCCATGGGAGCAATCATTTTACCGGATTGGTCAAATCGCCAAAACCCTTTGCCTTCGCGGGCCCAGGCCGGATAAACATGGTTGATATGCACTGATCGGAAGTTGATCAACCCGTCTAATCGTCCCGGATGAAAATAATAATCCCACAAACGCTCCTGTGGCACCTCCAGGGTACCTGTTGTTCCCCAAAGGAGGGCTTCGGGAATGGCGGGATGCTGTGTGATTGGCTTATCAGGAAATCTGTCACCAAATCCGGGATATGGCAGTTGGAAATGTCCGTTGAATGCCCACTCATCAAAGGGGTTTAAGGTTTCAAGATAGGGGTTCCAAAAATAGCGAACGCCATATTCCTGCCACAGATCGCGGGCATATTGGGGTGAATAAGCCAGCAAGCCGTCACAAACAAGGTTTTCGCGGTTGTTCCAGGGCTTGTTGTTGTAGCCGTGATCAATCCATGTTGGCGAACTAAAATGGGTATTCATAAATTGCAATGCCTCACGAAGGTTGCTGCGCGATGATGAAAACTGTTCGGGGGTATGCAGGCAAATATCGTGTCCGGCAGCATCCAATTGACTGAGCAAATCAAAAAAGGCTGAATCCATTTGGATGGTGGCGTGCAACTCGTTAAATAGTCCGTTGCTGGCCGCTGTATTGGTGATGCTGTCCGGATTGTTGTAAAAAACACTTTTCGAAACCGGAATACCATATTTGACAAAACCGCCGGTAGCCTTATCAGCATGTGTTATCTCCTGATGGCCAAAATTGACAGCCCTGTGTGAACGTATATTGGTCCAATCGGCATGCTCAGTCCAGATGATGGCCGCTTCAAAGCCATCCGGAACGGGCATAAAACGCGGGATATTGCTGATGTTTGCACCCAAAATAAGATTAAACCCATTTGTTGTAAGTATTCTTTTTTTCGTTTGTCTGGCCGAAACATCTTCAAAAAAATCAGTGGTATCGGTGCGCATTGGGAAATGTACCATGGGCTGGTCCAGATGATATTCCAAATTGAGAAGTAAGGTTTTTTCGTCAGCATGTATCTGGGCAGACGACAATTGATGAAGGTGGTAAAGGCTGAGTGCCCTGATGCCTTCGCCGATGATTAATCCCTGATTTGCCAGATAATACTCCTGTTGAAACTGCTCATGATCTTCCAAACTGTTCTTGCGCATAATTCTTGATGGTTCATCATAAAAAGGCAGTTGAAGCGCATGGCGGAAAAGGCGGATATAAGGTTTAAGTTTTGTTTCAACTGTAAAATTAATACGGGGGCTATTGAAAGAGGTTATTATTTTTAAATCAATACGACCTATTGGGGAACGGTTCCGGAGGTGCAGGCTGACCTTGCCATCTTTCTCCCGTTTGCGCAGCAGTTTCCATTTGCCTGAAACCACCTCTTTTCTCAATCCATCAGATTCAAATTCAGCCAAATGAACCAATGGATAGGTAAGGTGCCTGCCACGGTTGTCGGCTAAAAGCACAGTTGCTGTTTCTGGAAAAAACAGGAGCTCATAGTAGGTGTTTTGTGCAAGTACCTGCGGCAGTCCGCTGCTCACTTCCCTATGAGTCTCAGGCATAAATGAGGGCATTTGCAATGGCTCTAAGTTGATTGTAAGATCATCTATATCAAACACTTCTCCGCCAGGATTCCATAGATAGGCTTTCAATATGGCATTTTTACCGTAATTGGCCGGCAATTTAAACGAAGCAGACAAATGCTTCCAAACAGCAGTTGAATCCAAAACATCGTTTGCTTTTATACCATGCCAATACAAGAGGCTGTCGTTGCTTGCCAGGCTCAGAACGAAAATGGCCTTGCTTGGTGCAGCATTGAAACGCAACCACGCCCCGAATTTAATTCGTAAATTGCTATTTTGTAGTGTATCAGGCAGAAGAAATTCCAGGCCAAGGGCATATTCATGGCTGGCAATGGTTTGATGGTAAAAACTTCCGCTGAAAGCCGTTGTGTCTTCTATGGGATTGGTGTTTTGCCAGTAATCAGCGGTTTCATCAGGTTCAAAACCCGTATAAAAATGCTGTGCTTGCAGAAAGTGATTTGCAAACAGGAATAAAAAAAGGAGTATAAAAAACTGCGTTTTCAGCAGGCTATTCATATTCTTTTACTTCGGCCTCACCCTTGAGCACCATCATGGCATTTACGGCATGGGCTTCCAGGTCGTTGATGGTGGGATACAAGGCCATAGGCGCCATTTTACCAACCCTTTGCTTCACATTGTCGAGAAATCTTTCGCTGTTAAAAATGTTTCCCGTAAGGATGATGGCATCTATATCACCTTCTAAAACAGCATAATAAGAAGCTATTTCTTTGCTTACCTGATAGGCTAGTGCACGTGAAATAAACAGGGCTTTCTCATCGCCATCAGCAATCATGCGGTCGATTTGCGTGATGCTGTCGGTACCTAAATAGGCGTAATAACCCCCTTTGGAGGTAACCATCTCCATCACCTGGTCTTCAGTATATTTTCCACTGTAGCAAAACCTGACCAACTGGCCTACAGGAAGTGTGCCGGTGCGCGAAATGGAAAACGGCCCACCTCCATCAAATGCCTGATTCACATCTACAACCAAGCCCTTTTGATGGGCACCAATAGAAATGCCACCCAAGCCGATATGGCATACAATCAGGTTGAGTTCTTCATAGGGTTTGTTCACCGACTTGGCATACTTACGTGCAAAATGTTTATGGCTTAAAGCGTGGAAAATTGACTTGCGTTCAAAAATAGGATGTCCCGTAATACGCGCCATATCGGTGAGTTCATCCACTACAACCGGATCGGCCATAAAGGCATCTACACCAATTTTTTTTGCAATTTCGAATGCTATCAGCCCACCCAAATTGGTGGCATGAACCCCCATAATACCTATTTTAAGGTCATCCACCATTTTTTCATTTATACGGTATATACCAGATTTTAAAGGTTTCACCAAACCACTTCTGGCCATTACAATGGCTACCAATTCCAGCTTGAAATCGTTTCGTTCGATCTCTGCAATCACAGCTTCAGTGCGGTATTGCAATTGATCCGGTATGGTTTTGAATCCGGCCAAATCTTCCTCGGGATGTTGAATGGTTTTCAAAAAAATGGGCTCCGAATTGCGGTAGATGGCAATGCGCGTTTTGCGAACTTCAGGATAGATGATGAGGATTTTTTGCTTCAGCATGGTTGTTTCAGTTTAATCGTACAAAGTTAAAAAAGAGTTTGAATTATCGCTGCCTGAAAGCTTGATTGAAAACTCACGCCTCATCCCGGTTTTTCACAATTACCAAACTTCCATTTACATCCGGCATCAACACAGGCGATTCAGGAATGGAATTCAGGAAACTGTCAACAGTTTCAACCAAAGCCGGCCATTTTGGATTGTAATCATGGATAATAATAATCCCGCCGGCTTGCATTCTGGGGTAAAAATATTCCAGGCCAGCTTTTGTAGGTTTGGCCAAATCGGCATCCATGCTCACCAAGGCGAACCGTAGTTCAGGCAATTGTTTTATAATTTCTGCAAAATCGCCTTCGTGGTAATAAATTTTGTTGCTGTGCCCCAAACGGTTTTGCACAAATTCCAGACTTGTATCAGCAAAATTGGCTGTGGTGTAAGAGGCGGCTTCCCCGCTTTCGCCCACCAGATCTTCCTGCCTGAAGCCCGAAAAGGTATCGAATAAATGCAAATTACGCTCAGGCGAAAGGGCACGAAACAAGGCAGCCGTCTCGCCACGGTAAACGCCAAGTTCGGCAAAATCGCCCCGTATATTTTCCCTTTCAAGCCGCTGAATTTGCAACCAGAAAATCATAAAACGATCCTTGTCAGGATATTTGTGGGATAGTTGCTGTACTTTTTCAGGAACCAAATCCCGCTTGTTGGCATTTACCCAGCTTGCATTCTTGCGGTCGTTGCCCCGCACCCAGTCCCAAATATAGTAAGCCGAAAAGCCAATCAATGAAAGAATCAGTATGATGTTGAGCAGGTTGTAAATGGCCATAGTCAATGATTTTGTGGAAGGCGAAGATAGGGAAAAGCCTGAAATGCCCTTCACCAAATCTAACCTATTTGAATGGATGCAAAAACTGCTAAGAGTTAATAGCTCGGTGTTGCCAATTCTCTAATATTTTACAAGCAGCTCTTTGGCAATCAATTCCTTATTTGCTATAAGTGATACCAGATAAACACCCACAGGAAGGTCGTTGGCCAACCTAAAACTTCCCGATTGGTTGTTCAGCTTTTCACGCAAAAGCTCCACGCCCAAGCTGTTGCGTATCAATATTTCATATGAAAGGTGTTCCGTCCCAAGCGCATATTCAATCGTGCTGCTTTGGCCAAATGGATTTGGGTAAGCCCGGAGTTTGGCTTTGCTGTTAGTGCTTTCGGCAAGCCCAACCACATAATCGTCCAACTCCACATTTAGTTCAACAATTTCTCCATTTACGATCTCAACATCTGTTACGATAAGCTCATGATAGCCAGTCGCAGAAAAGCGTATGTCGTATGTGCCAGACAACAAAGTGCCGAAAGTGTAATAGCCGCCGAAATTCGTTTGGGTGCTCAATCCGGCATCCAGCACCTGCACCTGCACATTGAAAATGGGGGTATTGGTTTCCATATCCCTGACAAAGCCTTCTACGTAAGCAGCCCTGATGTAGTCAATGTCAAGGATGTAAAGCCCTTCTTCAATATCTGTGGCCAGAATGAGTCCGCTGGGCAGGAAAGGGTAGGCCCCCCAGCATCCGTTGAAAGTGCCGCCGCTGTAATTTGGCGAAGTATCAAAATTGGCTACTTCAAACAACTTATCGGGAAAGTTGGCATCATGCACTATAATGCCGGAAGTATAATAGGAAGTTACCAAAAAATCGTTGGCAACATGCACATTGTGTGGGATAACATTGTTGCCTGTGCTTGCTCTTACACGGTCGGTTTCATACATATTGCCTAAATCGGTAACATTGAATGCCCCTACAAAGCCACTGTTTACTTCATCTGTTGTGTAAACATGTGTGCCATCATCCGAAACCCAGGTGTTGTGTGTAAATTGAGAAGGGGTGCTGACAGTCCCCATTATTTGTGGGTTGGCGGGGTTGGATACATCTATGGCAGCCAGCACACCCTCATACAAACCTGCACCCCATAAGGTGTCACCACGGGCCATACCATCATGCAGGTAATAATTGTTGAACCGGCCCAGTTCAAGTGGGTTCATAGGGTCCTGGGTCAAATCGCAGATAATGGCGCCCCCATTGCCATTGTTGGCCCCGAAAATATACAACTTACCAAATTCATCTATATAGAGGTTGTGGATGGTAGAAAAACCATAGGTTTCCCCGTTATAATTGGTTGTATTGGTTATAGGGCCATCGGGGAGCGGGCTCAAATCGACAATATAAACCCCGCCACCGCTTTCGTTAGATACATAGGCATAATCACCCCAGGTTTTGATGTCGCGCCAAATCGAATTTGGGCCAGGGCCAAAAAAAACTTCTACAGGATTGGCCGGATCGGCAAGACTAACTATTGAAAATCCGTTATACACACCCACCAGCGCATATTCGTTTCCTTCGCCATCCACATAGCCCCACACATCGCTCAGGTCGTTGCTATAGGGCAGATGACCAATTTGTTGCATATTGAGCTGTGAAAAACCCAAAACAGAAAATAAACTGAAGGCAATAAGAAATACACTATTTTTCATACGGAATTATATAAATATGAAGATAATTCGAGTTAAACAAAGCACGACAAAAATAGTTTTTTTGTGGTGATAAGGAGTTTTTGCTGCATAAATTCAGCTTTTACGCATTGTGCGAAAACTTTTCTGCCCTTGATAACAAAAGAGTGCATTAAATTTCGTTTTTTTGCATCTCATTTGAAAACCATAAGATTAGCTGTGAAAAGAACTGAAATTAAGCAAGCCCTGCAAATGCAGGAATCTGATATTGAAATCAATGTAAAGGGTTGGGTGCGTACCAAGCGCGGCAGTAAAAATGTGGCCTTTATCGCCCTGAATGATGGGTCCACCATCCACAACCTTCAGCTGGTGGTTGATTTGGATAAGATTCCGGAATCGGCATTGGCCCACATTCATACCGGAGCTGCCCTTGCGGCCGATGGTGTTTTGGTGCCCTCTGCCGGAAGTGGTCAAAAAGTGGAGATGAGTGTGAACCGGATTGAGGTGATGGGAGGGGCCCATCCTGACGAATACCCCTTGCAACCCAAAAAGCACTCCCTTGAATTCTTGCGCGAAAAAGCCCACTTGCGCTTTCGCACCAATACTTTTGGTGCCATCACCCGCTTGCGCCATGCGATGACTTTTGCTGTGCATAAGTTTTTTAACGACAAAGGGTTCTACAATATTCACTCTCCCATCATCACCGGGTCGGACGCTGAAGGGGCTGGCGAAATGTTTCATGTAACCACCATGAAGCTTAGCGACATTCCTAAAACGGCGGATGGTAAAATCGATTTCAAACAAGACTTTTTTGGCAAGGAAGCCAACCTCACCGTTTCGGGCCAATTGGAAGCGGAGTTGGCGGCACTGGCACTTTCCAAAGTTTATACATTTGGCCCCACTTTTAGGGCCGAAAACTCAAACACATCACGCCACCTCGCTGAGTTTTGGATGATCGAACCCGAAGTGGCCTTCTTCGACATAAACGATGATATGGACCTGGCCGAAGAAATGCTTAAATACCTCATCAATTATGCCCTTGAGCATTGTGCCGACGACTTGGCGTTTTTGAGCAAACGACAGGAGGAGGAGGAAAAAAACAAGAAAGCTGAAGAGCGTTCCATGGAATTGATGGAGAAACTGAAGTTTGTGCTTAACCAACCATTTGAGCGCATCACCTATACTGAGGCCATCGATATTTTACGCAATTCCAAACAGAATAAAAAGGGCAAGTTTCAGTATCCCATTGATGCCTGGGGAGCCGACCTGCAATCGGAACATGAGCGCTATCTGGTTGAAAAGCATTTTCAAAAGCCGGTTATCCTCACGGATTACCCCAAAGACATCAAGGCTTTTTATATGAAACAGAACGATGACGGCAAAACCGTGCGTGCCATGGATGTGCTATTCCCCGGTATTGGCGAAATCATCGGCGGTTCACAACGTGAGGAGGTTTATGACAAACTGCTCACACGCATCAAAGAAATGGACATCCCCATGGAAAGTATGTGGTGGTATCTCGAAACACGCAAATTCGGCACAGTACCCCACGCAGGGTTTGGCTTGGGTTTTGAAAGGTTGATGCTGTTCCTTACCGGTATGGGCAATATCCGCGATGTTATCCCCTTCCCACGCACACCTTTCAATCTGGAATTTTAGTGTATTAAGCAGGCTTTAGTTTGGTGCCGCTATGAAATTTTTAAGGCAGGAAGATTTTTTCCTGCCTTTAATGATTTTTATGAATTTTTCATGCGGTATGGCATTCTTTTAAAAAAACCTGTGTTGGTTATTGATGCTTATATTGGCTGTGGAAAAGTTTAAAAAAATTGTAATTATCACGACTACCACATTATATAATTGTATTTCAGGTAGTTGGTTTTGATATAAAATGCAGCGAAGATATTTTTTCAATAAAATCATAATTGCTACACCGTATTTATGCCAGTAAAGATAAAATGTTTATCTTGAGGAAAAATTTTTGACGTGAATATAATCAAATTTATCGAAGACTTTCCTGA
>CAYTUA010000359.1:0-6104 GCA_964440855.1 uncultured Lentimicrobiaceae bacterium | reverse complement strand
TTTGATTCGCCAGCCAAAAATGGCCCATACGCCCAATACCCCAAGAAAAGCATTAAAAAAGGCAACCCACAGGCCTGAATAGCCAAAGTTCCATCCAATTTGCCCTGCAAAGCCGATAAACAATACAGCCGAAAAATAGGCTGTTCCATAAGAAAAAGCAGTCATCCACGGGCCGATATTACCACCCCCGAGAAAGAAGTCGTTGAACGACTTGGTTTTTCGCATCGAAATCAACCCGACTACAATAATCATCAGGGCATACAAGGCAACTACAATTATTTTAATGGCCATGAAAATGGTTTTTGGTTTGTGAATTCTTTAACAAGGGGCAAAAGTAAGGTTTTATCCCAAAATATTGTTTTCGAAATAAAGAGTTATCAATACCTGCAAATTTGGGTCTTTACTGGATACAGTTTGAAGACCAACTTAAAAATTTCAAACTCATTTTCAGCTTACATAAATAATCCTACAATCCATTTTAGAATTCCCCAGATGGCCTGAATCAATAACACAATCAGTCCGATAATAAATGTGAGGGCATACCAGGCGACAATGAGTATCCATTTTCCCAGCCAAACCAAAAAAGTAAGCAAAATGGTTATTCCGGTTATATTAAGGGCTCCTAAAAACCCCAATAATATGGCCGAAGATATTATGGTTATCAGGGCACCAACCAAAGCTCTGGGCAGAGCGCCCGGCAAGAAGGTTTTTCTGTTTGAAAGCCAGTTGCGTGTTTGGGAGAAAGCATGCCACACCAACAGGATGTAAGTACCGGTCATGGTCCATGCGTGGTAAGGGTAAAGCCTTGAGCCTTCGCGGTTGATGAAAGCTGCGTAATCGAATACATAGTTTACCTCGTTGAAATAGGCATAAGCAAAAAACCCACCAATGAATGTAGCCAGCAAGGCACCCAGAAATGCGCCAAAAGTATAGGCTTCATTGATTTTTTTTCGCACCCGTCCCAGTGCATGGCTTACATCATCCTGTAACTCATATACATTGATTTTGGTTGCCTGCTTCAGCAGACGGTGAGCTCGGCTTAACCGGTAAAGCTTAGAGGCAGCAACCGCCTTGTCCCAATAACTAAAAGCCACCTCATAAATAGGACTTAAGCCAGGGATAATCTCATAAGAGCTTCCCGTAAATACCATTTTATATTGTTTTCCTTCAAAGCTGTAGTTCAATTCCCAGGTGTCGATGCGCGACACATCGAGGCGTTGAAACAGCATCACATTGCTATTGGATGCATAATTGTGCGCTTCGGTCAGGAATTCATCAATAAAAGGGTTCAGGTGGTGGTCTTCACCCAATTGCCCGGTCCGGAGCTTATCAGCCGAGAATGTTTCCAGGTGTATGGTTTCATAATCAGCGTAATTATCAATGTATTCCGGATAATTCTCATGTACTTCAAAATGAATAACACAAGTTTTCTTTTCGGTGTATTCTAGTTCACGCTCAACGTAAAAATAGTGCATGAGTTGCTTATGGCCAGCACAGGTAGGGCAGGTTATTCTGCCAGCTGCTCCACATGTGGGGCAATTGATCCTACCATAACCACTGCACTTATTACATACAACCTTACCTTGTCCACTGCATGTAGAGCAGGTGTTTTTGCCCCTGCCGCCACATCTGCTGCAGCTGTCATAAACAGTATCACTGTATGGAACACTGTCAATGCGCGAAGATCCGTCAGAATTGTACCGCGTTTCTTGACGGTAACGGGTAACTGTCCGCGAAATCCGCCCCGAACCGCTACAACTATTGCAGGTGTGTGATCCTCTTCCGCCGCATGAACCACAGGTATTTTTGCCCGAGCCCTGGCATTTGGGACAAGTAATTTTGCAGCTTCCATGACATTGGGGGCAGGTTATCCACCCCTTTGCATTGCATTTGAAACAATCTTCCACATACTGTGAATGAGGAACTGTATTTTTGGTGGTTTCGTTGATAAATTGCTGCACTTCACTGAGCGGAATATCCCACGAAACAAAATCGTCCAGACTAAACAGTTTACGTTCCGGAATTGGCTGGTTGGTGTATGGTTCGTAGCCTTTATGTCTGCTGCGCGATTCGTATTGACTCAACACACGGATAGGGTAGGCCGGCTTGTACCAAATCGAATCAATGGTAATTTTATCCCCCAGGTTTTGGTAAGGGTGATGTGGTTTGTCGTTGGCCCATCGGTTGATTTTTTCCCGCAGTTTCTTCTCCAGTTTTTTATCCGTACTTACATCTTTTTCGAAAAGATATTCTTCGCTCATGATGCTGTATTTTTCGTTATGTTTAATGTGGCTGTGTTGCTGCTTTTGCTTTTTAATACCTATAAATTAATAGCTTATATTTGTTAAGAAAGAACCAAGGCAGTTTTCAAATTTTTTCTTGCATAACACTTTAATCCTTAATCCTTTTCCATGTTTTTGAAAATTTCACCCAAAGCTTCCATTTCTGCCTCTTCTGATTCAAAATCCTCTTCACCTTCCTCGTCATCTTCATTCTTTTCGTCCGGGTCATTTTCAGGTTTCATGGCTTGCTCCAGTTTAGGCCCAACTATAAAAGTATTGATGCCATAAGGAACAAGAATAAGCAGCATGAGGGCAGCAAAAAGAGGAGCCAGCAACGACATGGCTTTTTGTTGGCTATTCTTTGATTCCTTGAAAATGTAAATGCCTTGTAAACCATAGTTGACAAAGATGTTTGTGCTTAGCGAATCGGCCTCGATCAGGCTGTCCACTTTGAGGCGGGTTAGCGCGTATGCTTCTTGAATTGGTTTAATGCCAAGGCCTTCGAAAGCGGTAAGCAAACTGGAACTGCTAATAGAATCAAGCGGAAATGCCTGTTGCAGAGTTTTTGTGCGGAAATTGTACTTGTCCACGACAGTGTCATTGGTTGCATACATATGGCAACTAACCAACAACAGAAGGATGCTGAGAATATTTTTCATTGTGATAGAATATTTTGGTTGGTTCCGCATATGCGGAAACAAAAGGAAGGTTTTGCCCGAAATCAATTGCACGTATAGTTCTGCTTGGGTAAGGCATGATTGATCAATTTGGTTTGTGCAGAAAATCCCAAAGCGTAAATTTATGAAAAAGAAATCCGGCTTGGGTCTTAGAATGTTTCTAAATTAGGGTATGATTATATATCTATCAACTAATCAAGTAGATGGAATTTCAAATTTGCATACACAGTTCCTTTATCTTATCTTCGTGCCTTAAGATTTGAAAATATGCTATCACCCATTCGCCACGAACAAAACCTTAAGACAGGAATTTTTTATGTAACGGAAGCATGCGAGCGCAAGGCCTATCTTGCTTACGAAGAACAACCTGAAAAGATATTGCAACTAACCCACACCTATGTTTCAGATGATTTACGCGGACAGGGAATAGCGGGCCGACTGGCGAAACATGTCATGGAATATGTGCTTGCCAACAACCTCAAGGTGGTCCCGGTTTGCCCTTATATTATCAAGTGGCTCGAGAACAAGCCCGAATATAAAGACCTGGTTGTTGAGGTTTAAAATTAAGGTTCTACTGCAAATTTAATGGAAACTACAAGCCGGAAGTGTAATTTTTAAGCAAGAAACACAGCATAAATAAGTTGGTCTCGTTGCAGGCAACGAGACCAACTAAATTTAATTATGACAGAAAAGCAATATTTCCACTAAAATAGCAGTAGGACCAAAATTAATTACCTGATGCGTCTACGGACAATAGGTGGAGTAGTAACTTCATTGCTGATATTGAGTGCCCTGTCTATGAGTTTTACCTTATACTGAATTGTATCGAAATCGGACAAGGGGTTGTTTACAAAAAGCTCATACTCGATAATTCCTTTAATGGCTTTTTGCTGTCCGTCGGGCAACAAAGGTGGAATACGGGTGTTGAAAGTGTTTGTGTCGAAGGTTTGGGTTTGGTCGTTAAAAGAAACAAGGGGTACTTCGACAAAGTTTCCGTACTGCTGCTCAAAATACCTGACAATTAAATTGTAATGAAACTCACCATCGCGGTTAAATGGAAAGAGTGTGTCCCCATCAGCAAGGCCAATATCCCCATCACCGTCCTGGTAGGAAATCATGAGTAAGCCGGTATTGATGTCCCCTGTTTGCTGGTCGATCAGCAACACAAAATCGTGAAACCCAATCTGAGGTTCAAGCGGGTACTCTTCAAGCTTTCGGCACGAAGCGGAAAGCATCAAGACCACTGCGATCAAAATAAGGCTTAACTTTGTGTTGGATTTCATAGCATTTAGTTTTCAGGCGTAAAATTACAATTATTGCGTTAAAATGGCCCCGATGACAACAGAAGCATTGCAGCAGGCAATATTTACAATCAGAGATGATCAGGATTTCGAATCCGTTGCATGGGCTGTTTTTCATCACCAGATTCAGTGCAATCCCATCTATACCAGCTATTGCAAACATTTGGGACTTAATGATAAAACCATAAAATCGATACAACAAATTCCTTTTTTACCCATCGAATTTTTCCGTTCCCATACCATACTGTGTGGCAATAAACCGGCCAAATTGGTTTTTGGCAGTTCGGGAACCACTGGCAGCATACAGAGCAAGCATCATCTTGCAGATACTGAAATATATATCGAGAGTTTTACACGCACATTTGAACAATTTTACGGCGACAGGGGTGCCTATTGCCTGCTTGCGTTGTTACCTTCCTATTTGGAGCGCCAGGATTCGTCTTTGGTGTATATGATGGATTACCTGATTAAAGAAAGTAAACATCCCATGAGCGGGTTTTATCTGCACAACCGGCAAGCATTGGCCACCACATTGGAGCAGCTCAAAAATGCCGGGCAACCAACCATTCTCCTTGGCGTAACTTTTGCATTGCTCGATTTGGCTGAGCAGGCGCCTGTTCATTTTCCTGAACTTACCATTATTGAAACCGGGGGAATGAAAGGCCGTCGTCGCGAAATGGTGCGCGAGGAAGTGCACGAGAAGCTTTTGCATGGTTTTGGTGTCAGCGAAATCCATTCTGAATATGGCATGACAGAGATGCTTTCACAGGCTTATTCCAAAGGAGAAGGCATTTTTGAAACCCCTCCCTGGATGCGCATTCTTATCCGTGACACCAACGATCCTTTAAGTTTGGTAGATAATGGCAAAACCGGTGGCATCAATGTTATCGACCTGGCCAACTTGCACAGTTGCGCGTTTATTGCCACACAAGACTTGGGCAAACGGTTTGAAGACGGGCATTTTGAGGTGTCAGGCCGCTTTGACCATAGCGATGTGCGGGGGTGCAACTTGATGGTAGCGTGGTAGTTGATTCAATTCCTGCTGAGCGGGTTTAGGCATTCATTTTTTCAAGCAAATTCACTAATCAAACAAACCAGGGATTTCTCCCGGCGGTTCAGCAGCGGTATATTTTTCTGCCAGTGTTGGTCCCTTGTGGCGGGCTGAGTTTATTTCGGGCGAAACGGTGTAGCAATCCATCAATACGTCTGGAAAAGGTTCCAGCAAGTTCAGTAAGTCAGCCGGCTTATTATTGCCCAGCCAAATTGCTTCATGCTCAGGCCGCAGGATTACCGGCATGCGGGGATGCACCTGCTCCATCAGGCTATTGGCCTGGGTAGTGATCACCGAAAAGGAGTGTAACACATTGTTGGCGCTGTCATACCAGCACTCCCAAATGCCTGCCATGGCAAAAAGGGGTTCGTCCTTTAAAAAGAATCGATACGGTATTTTGGATTTGCCCTGCTTTTTCCATTCGTAAAAGCCGTTGGCGGGGATCAGGCAGCGTTGCTTTTCAAATGCTTTTCTGAAAGCGGGTTTTTCGGTAATTGTTTCGGCCCTGCTGTTGATCATTTTTGCGGCCATTTTGGTGTCTTTTGCCCAGAAAGGCACCAGTCCCCAATGGAAAAAATGCAGTCTGTCCGGCTCTATATTGGTGATAACAGGCAGGCGCTGGCTTGGGGCACAATTGTAGCTGGGTTTGTACATTTCATCAAACACCTCTGTATTGAAGCGTTCTGAAATTTCCTTGCCTTTCACTGAAAGTTGAAACCTGCCACACATAGCACAAAAGTAATGAATAGATGACGCTTGAAGCGTTGTAATTCCTATTAAAATTAAAATGTTG
>CAYTUA010000358.1:0-2884 GCA_964440855.1 uncultured Lentimicrobiaceae bacterium | reverse complement strand
GCCATCAATTCCGGTTTCAATTTTCCCGACACTGTCGGGAATATTCTAAAAAGTTCATTGTCAGCGCTTAGTAATTTTCCCGACACTGTTGAGAAAATTGCCGGGTAGGTTAAGTAAAAATCCCGAAAGCGGTACAATTGTGTTTTTGATATGCCTTTGATGTGTTTTAAGCGTTGTGCCAATGTTCTGATTGTCTCCTGGCCATAGTTTGCTCTGTCGGAAACATTTTGTTCATACTCAACAATATAGAAGCCAATCACAATATTTCGCATGGTTAAGGCATTATTAACCTGCCGAACAGCATAGGATTGAAGTTCTTTGTGCGCGAGTTCAATTTGGTAAACTAATTCCTCGAAATTCATTTTACCGCTGCTTTTAGTGTGTTCAACAAACCTTGGCTTTTTGCAAAGCTCTTTTCCAACATCTCGATCAATTCTGCACTGCTGTGAATGATATCTTCCTCCTGTTTGGTCGGGTTTTTAATGTCTAAATCGTAGTTGCGGTCGATGATGGTTTGGATGTCCACTTTCCAGCTAAGCTCGCTTTCCTTGCGGTTGCTCCACCATGCTTTGATCGGGTCAAACTCTTTGAGTTGCAGCGGTCGGGTTTTGTTGTAAGCCTTTTGTCCTTCGGGCAGGCGGTGTTCGTAATACCACACTTCTTTGGTGGGTGTGCCTTTGGTAAAGAACAAAAGGTTGGTGGCTACCGTGGCATAAGGCTGAAACACCGAGTTGGGCAAACGGATAATGGTGTGCAGCTTACATTCTTCCAAAAGCTTGCGGCGCACCCGTTGTTTAATTCCATCACCTGTAAGCGAGCCATCAGGCAAAACGATACCAGCCCTGCCGCCATGCTTCAAGAGGTGAACCATCAGCACCAAAAAGAGGTCGGCACTTTCCTTGGTTCGGAAGTTTTGCGGGAAGTTGTTTTCGTTGTTGTTGGCTACAATGCCACCAAAAGGGGGATTGGCCAGGATAGCATGTACGCGGTTTTTCTCGGTGTAATTGCTCAGGGGTTGGTCTAAGCTGTCTCGGAAAGTGATGTTAGGCACTTCCATGTCGTGCAAAATCAGGTTGGTGGTTGCCAGCAAATAAGGCAGTGGTTTGTATTCCCAGCCAATGATATTTTTGGCGATATTTTCGCGCTCTTCAACGCTGTTGGCTTGCAATTTTAAATGCTCTATGGCAGCCGTGAGATAACCGCCAGTACCGCAACTGGGGTCAAGAATCTTTTCGCCCAATTGTGGGTTTATCATTTCGCAGATGAATTCGGTAATGGCCCTGGGGGTATAGAACTCCCCGCTTTTACCGGCACTTTGCAGTTCCTTCAGAATGGTTTCGTAAAGTTCACCAAAAGCATGTCGGTCTTTGGCGATGTTGAAGTCAATTTCGTTGAGCTTGTTCAACACCTTGCGGATGTTAATACCGCTTTTCATATAGTTGTTGTTGCCATCAAACACTTCACGCACAATCAAGGCGCGTTTGTTGGCCAGGTCATCGTTCAGGCCCACTTTCAGGTTTTTGAGTGTTGGAAACAGCTTTTGATCCACAAACTGTTGCAACTCATCACCGGTTATGCCTTCATCATCACCCGCCCAGGCATCCCAGTGAAATTCGGGTGGTATAGGGCTTACATACGCGTTATTGAGCACTTCCAGTTCTTTGTCCTTGTCGGAGAATATTTTGAGGAACAACATCCATCCCAACTGTTCGATGCGTTGCGCATCACCATTCAGGCCGGTGTCCTGCCACATGATTCTGCGGATGCCGTCTATGATTCCTTTGAGGTTTGCCATTAAAAATACTTTTTGAATGTTTTTTGAAATTTGGCCGCTTGAGTACTTAACCACTCAAAGTATTCATTCCACATATTTTCATCAAATGGATCACAACCGTATGTCTTAATAATTCTGAATGCTGAACTGCCCGGCAAATCCATGAACTCTAAATCAGCACCTAAGTCATTCAGAATTGTATCCTTATCACTTTGGATCTTACTGTATATACTCTCATCGTTCTTGATGTAAAGCTCACAAGCAATTTGACTAGTCCTGGAATTGAAAGTTAATGAAATATTTGCTTTTGAAGTTCCAAAACTTATGTCATACCAGTATTGTGGCCGGGGAGTTCTGCCATAATTAACTGATGACTTTTCAGTTTTATGATTCACGAATTCTTTTAGCGATTGCCAAAATCGTTGCTGCAACAATTTCAAATCAGAAGGACTTCCTTTGTCCTGTGATGCAGCTTTCTTAATGGTTTTAGCCCAAGCATTTGGTTGAGAAATTATATTGAATTTCGGTGCAGGATGTGAGTTGCCAATTTGCCACAATTCAATTTTCACAAGAAAAAAAGAAATCTCTTCAGGCATATGTCGATTAAACCAGTCAATTGCCTGCTTATGTTCTTCTGTGTAGTCTTTTACTACCCAAATAATTAAACTGGCATCATGAGCAGAAGCATATGTAAGAAGCTGCCCTAAATGTTTATGGTCAGTTGATTCGAGTTGATTTTCAATTATTACTTTTCGCTTAGTATTTACCTCATCTGCAATGATATCGACAGAGTAACGACCGGCAGATTCTTCGGGTTTAATGTTTTCAATTTCAATATCAAGTTCGTCTGCCAGTACGTTAATGTTCTCGTCTTTGGCTAACCATCTCGTAAAATCAAGTGCTTCGTGTCCCCAAACACTTCTAAGTTCAACAGTTTTTAAATATCCAAGTTCTTTCATTATGTTCCTGTTTTATACAGTTCTTGTTCCAATTCCTTTACTGCCTTCTGGTACTTTTCTTTGCTTCCAAATTGCTTGATGATCTCTATAGGTGAGCCATAATCTGTGAGTGGTTTTACTTTCATACATCCATGCTTTTATTTTCATCAGC
>CAYTUA010000357.1:0-10481 GCA_964440855.1 uncultured Lentimicrobiaceae bacterium | reverse complement strand
TTTAATTCGTTTACACCTTTGGTGTTGATGTTTGACATATTGGTGCCATAAACCGTACGCAAATACCCACGCATAATTTCCTGCGATTGCGCTGAATAGTCAATCAAACCATAATTGGTACCTAAGGTATAGAGACGGTTTTGCAATGAATCGATTACAGTTCTTTTCAGTTTTAGTTGATTCGTGTACATATCAAGCACCTCCTTGTTTTTGCTTTTATGCAAAAAAGCTACTTTATTGTCGTACAAGCGCAAAATTTCGCTGGCCATACGGGCTGCTTGTTCAGGGTCTTTATCCCTTACTGTTATGCTAATGGCTTCGTAAGGCGTTTTACTGATTTTTACATTTGATCCATACTCAAGAAAAAGTGCTGTCCGATAGAATTTGTAATTGGGATCAATTTCGTAATGCTCACCCAAGTTAAAAATCCGGATCATCGAATCTACAATATCTTGTCCTTGAAGTAGTTGTAACATCTGCTCAGTTTCACTCTCGTCCGAATAACTGTTGATATTGGCCGGATACACTACAGCCTCAGAGCGGTAAAGTGGGGTTAAAAAGAAGGGCCCCGAAAAAATTGCCCCAAGCACAGCGGCTATAAGGACAATGACCGCCAGGTGGTAACGCCAACGTATTATCAGCCTGACGATTGCGGTATTGTTAAAGTAGTTATCCATGATTTTTGTCGTGTTATGCTTTGGGGTTTTAACTTCAGATTTTGTCTTATCTATTATTGTTTTGGTTGGTATATTTAGTTTTATATTTCCCAAATCAGGCAGCCTCGGCCATTTTAGGATTTTTTTTTTAAGGCCGTTGCCGGATGAAACTGATCAAGGTAAATGATGACGAGCATACTAAGGAAAAAGATGGACGACAATGAAATTAACATAATCAGCCATCTGATGGGATAGGCTTTTCGTTCGGCTTCGTAAGCATTGGTTACTATAAACTTATGAGGGAGGTTTTCGGTGGCGTCCACCTTGGCTTCTTCATACTTGGCTTTCAGATGCGACAATTGCTTACGGTCATGTTCCAAATTGTCCCTGATCGAAACATATGGGCCCCCGTATTGGGCAAGTATATCTAATCGTTCTTCCAGACGGCGAATACCCTCCCTGTTATTATTAGCCAACTCTATGGCCAATTGCTGGTTAATCATCTCAGCCTGGCTTTCGTAATCATGCACACCAAAACTACGCAGAACCGTCAGGCTGTCTTCCATCAAACGAACCTCATCCCTAAGTTTAAAATACTCTCCTTCAACAATTTGAAATGCCCGCTTTGCCACCTCCTTTTGCATGCTGTTCATGGTGGAATCAAATAATTCAGCAATTTCATTGGCAATTTCAGCACTGATGGACGGGTCTTTGTCCAATACAGATATCTTAACAGCCATGTATTCAGTTCTTCTGAATTTGATTTTACTTTCGTAGGCTTTGTAAAGTCTGGATAAGCGGTAACGTGAATCGGCCTTGATGCCATAATGGTTCATCAGGTCGAATTGCTCAATCACCTTGTCCCTGATTTTGTTCGAGCTAAGAATCTGCAGCATCCGCTCAGTTTGCTCATCTTCTCCGAATTCAAGCAAGTCTTTGTTTTGTTGGTTGGTTGAACTGAGTAGTACCTTGGATATGGAGTTGGTAGAAGTGGGGTATAGGATAACGTCCGACCTGTAGAGGGGGGTAATAAAAACCGGTAAGGTGAAAATATAGGTAAAAATTGCTGTGACCAGCAACAATAGAGCAAGCGTATTGCGATTACGTTGAAGCAGTTGAACCAGACTTCTTGAATCTAAATCACCATTGGAGGTTTGTTGCATCTGCACAGAGAATTAAAAAAAGAAACGCAAAAATAGGAAAATATTTTAAAGTTTGAACGTGGCGGTAAAGAAATCATGGGCTTGATGAAAAATGAAGTCATTGGCTAACAGTTGTTGCTTCATATGTTTACTGCAATTTGTACTCAACAAAGTCAAAATCCTCTAGCTTGTCAACCAGTTTGGCTACCTCCAGCGCACCTTTCACAGGTCGTAGCAGTGTGCTCATTTCCGCTTCAGGATCTTTCAGCCTGATGGTAAACTGAACCTTGCCACCCTTACTTTCTTCTATCAAATCAATGAATTGGTTCATACCTTCTTCGTCAATTTCTTCAATGTTTAATGTGAAGTGGATTTCTTTTGTCATCTTTTCAAGTACTTCATCCAACAACCGCACTTCCTGAATCTTCAATTCATGCTGATCTTGATTGCGGTAGGATTGCTGAACCTGTGCTACAATATAAACAAAAGTACTTGTTTCAATCAGGTGTTTAAACTTAAGGTAGTTTTCGGACCAGAGCATCACTTCAACTGAATCGCTTTGATCTTCAACCTTAAACCGGGCGTAGGCCTTGCCATTTTGGGTGGTAAGGTGGTCAGCTGAAACTACTTGTCCGGCAAAATTGAGCCTGTTCCCCTTGAGATTGCCAATTTCATTGTTAATATGGTTGATGGTTGCATTGGTGAAAAATTTGATGGGGATTTTGTAATCATCCATTGGATGGCTGCTGATGTAAAAACCGATGGTTTCGAGCTCCATATTCAATTCCTGCATTTTTGACCAGGGTTGGCAATCAGGAAAATTCAATTCAGCTGTTTCGCTTGTTGTTTCTTCGCCAAACAAATTGGTTTGGGCCGAGTTCTTCATTTCCTGCATTTGGGCAGCATAGCGAACCGCTTTTTCCAAAAAGGTTGTGTTTTCATTGGCCTCTTTGTGAAAAAACTGTGCACGATGCACACCAGCAAACGAATCAAAAGCACCTGCCATGGCCAAGGCCTCCAGGGTTCGCTTGTTCACATTGCGCAAGTTGATCCGGCTGAGGAAGTCGAAAACACTGCTGAATAAACCATTCGATTCGCGTTCTTCTATGATATTCTGCACGGCTGCTTCACCCATATTTTTAACGGCACCCATTCCAAAACGTATTTCACCCTTGTCGTTTACAGTAAACTTATGAAATGATTCATTCAGGTCAGGCCCAAGGGTTTTGATGCCCATACGTCTGCATTCTTCCATAAAAAAAGTTACCTGTTTGATGTCGCCGCTATTATTGCTCAACACGGCGGCCATAAATTCGGCAGGGTAATTCGCTTTAAGGTACGCTGTTTGAAAAGCCACCAATGCATAACAGGTTGAATGCGATTTGTTGAAGGCATAGTTGGCAAAAGCAAGCCAGTCATTCCAAATCTTTTCCAGTACCTTTTCAGGGTGGTTATTTTTTATACCTCCGGCAATGAATTTTTCTTTGAGCGGCGGTAACATGGCCTTTATCTTCTTTCCCATGGCTTTGCGCAGAAAGTCGGCTTCACCTTTAGTAAAGCTGGCCAAACGCTGTGAAAGCAGCATCACCTGCTCCTGGTAAACGGTGATCCCATAGGTTTCCTCAAGAATTTCGCGGGTTACTTCCAGGTCAAAGCTTATTGGCTCAAGTTTATGCTTGCGCTTGATGTAATTGGGGATATATGCCATGGGGCCTGGCCTGTAAAGGGCATTCATGGCAATCAAATCGTTAAAACTAGTGGGTTTTAGCTCTTTCAGGTTTTTTCGCATTCCAGGGCTTTCATATTGGAAAATACCAACTGTTTCGCCCCTCTGAAATAGCTCGTAGGTTTTTAGGTCGTCGAGCGGAATTTGATCCGGATCAATGGTTTTTCCATGTCTTTTTTTTATGATAGCCAGCGTTTCCTTTATGAGCGACAATGTTTTGAGGCCTAAAAAATCTACCTTTAGCAATCCGGCGGCTTCTGCCACATCATTGTCGAATTGGGTAGCCCACAGGGCTGATTCGCGACCGTCTTTCGATTCTTTGGGTAAAATTACCGGAACAAGTTCGCGTAAATCTGTAGGTGTGATAACAAAGCCGCAGGCATGAATTCCAGTATTGCGTACCGAGCCTTCAAGCTTGATGGTGTTGCGCAAGATTTCTCCTTCAACATTTTGTTCTTCAGCTTTTTTCTTCAGCATTTCCCCGGCTTCTATCTGATCGGGCCGGTATTTTTCCTTGAGTTTTTCAGGAGATAGTTTGTAAAAGTCGGAGAGTGTAACATTTAATGTAGAACTTGCCAGCTTATTAACCAGTCCCAGGTCAGCATCAAGCGCCCTGCCAATGTCGCGTATGGCCGATTTGGTGCCCAGGGTACCGTAAGTAATAATTTGTGCTACCTTGTTTTGCCCGTATTTTTTTGTTACATAGTCAATGACTTTTGATCGCCCTTCATCATCAAAATCAATATCAATATCAGGCATCGAAATACGGTCGGGGTTGAGGAAGCGCTCAAAGAGCAATCCATATTGCAAGGGATCCACATTGGTGATGCCTGTGCAATAGGCTACCAGCGAACCTGCTGCCGATCCCCGGCCAGGGCCAACCGAAACGCCCATTTTACGTGCTTCGGCAATCAAATCCTGAACAATCAGAAAGTAGCCTGGATAACCTGTTCGCTTGATTGTTTCCAGCTCAAAATCAAGCCGGGAATCAATTTCTTCTGTAATTTCACCAAATCTCGTTTTAGCCCCTTCATAGGCCAAATGTTTCAAGTAAGCATTTTCGCCGCGCTGACCATGGTCTTCTTTATCTTTCTCATTAAGAAATTCCTTCGGTATTTCAAACTCAGGCAGGGATATTTCACGAGCCAGTTCAAAAGCCTCAACTTTATCCACAATTTCATGCACGGTTTCAATGGCCATGGGCAAATCATCAAAAAGTGCCTGCATCTGTTCCTGACTTTTGAAATAGAATTCATTATTAGGAAAACCAAAGCGGTAGCCGTATCCACGTCCAATTGGATCAGCCTTGCGTGTATTGTCCTTGATGCAGATTAAAAAATCCTGGGCATCAGCATCTTCTTGTTGTAAATAGTAATTGTTGTTGGATGCAAAATATTTGATGTTGTATTTGGAAGCCATTTCAAGCAAAAATGCGTTCAAATGCTTTTCTTCGTCGAGGTTGTGGCGGTTTATTTCGAGGTAAAAATCTTCGCCAAATTGGTCCTTCCACCACACAACGGCCTCTTCGGCCTGGTGCTCACCAACGTTTAGCAATAAATTGGGAATGTCGCCACTTAGCCCACCACTTGTAACAATCAGGTCGCTCTTGTGTTGTAGCAGCAAATCCTTGTCAATACGGGGCACATAGTAAAATCCTTGTGTATAGGAAAGCGAGCTAAGCATGCTCAGGTTGGCAAATCCATTTTTGTTTTTAGCAAAAAACGGAACAATGCTGCCATTGTCCTTTACCGTTTTGTCAGCGTGGTTTCGGCAGATGTATAACTCGGTACCTACAAGACCCTTAATCAGGTGAGCGGATGATTTTTCGCCGGCTTCCACAGCGGCTTTTTCCTTGTTGTTGTGGCTATTGATAGCATTTACAAAACGGAAAGCCCCCATCATATTACCCGTATCAGTAAGTCCCACAGCAGGCATTTTGTTTTTGGCGGCAAATTTCACGAGATCAACAACAGATGTGGTGGAATTCAAAATACTGAAAGTCGTATGGTTGCGCAAATGGGAGAAGATGGTGGCTGATGCAGATTCAGTTTGCCCTTTCCCGGGTAATGCAGGATCATCTGTTGGTTTGGTTTTGGGTGCCGTTTCGGTTTCATAATTCGCTTGAATCTGAATGCCGGCAGCTTTGATGGGTACTGGATTGGAATTTATAAACTGTTGCACAGTGTCCTCGTCCATCTGTAATTCACCGGCTGTAAGCTGCTTTAATCGTATCAGTTCTAAAAAAATACGGGCAGTGGCCTCCACATCTGCTGAAGCGTTGTGGGCATCACCAAAACCTTCAGAAAACAATTTTTGGTGCAATTCTTCCAGCGTTGGCAACTTGAATTTGCCCCCGCGACCACCAGGAAGTTGGCAATAACTTGCTGTTTTTTCTGAGCAGGTGTCAACCTGAGGTATCTTCAGTAAGGGTGAGTCCATTTGCATGCGCAGAAACTCTGCCCCCATAATGCTGTAATCAAAATCAATATTGTGACCTACGATTACGTTGGCGGCTGCCAGTGCTGTATTAAATAGTTCAAGCACTTCTTTTAGTGGAAGGCCGTTTTTTTCGGCAAATGCCGTATCTATCCCATGCACTTTTGCCGCATTAAAAGGTATGGTAAATCCATCAGGTTTGATCAGGTGGTTGGCTGCTTCTATCAATTTACCCTCTTCGTCATGCAATTGCCAGGCAATTTGCACCGCACGTGGCCAATTTTCAAAATCTGTCAGAGGTGCTTTCTTGTCACGGGGCAGACCAGTGGTCTCTGTATCAACAATAAGGAACATACCTTTAATGTTTGTAAATAGCTGATTTTAAGCAAAAAAGAAATTATAGACTGTTCAACAAAAATAGGCTATTATCTATCTTTTTAAGGTCTTTTGTTGAAAACTTCTTGAGGTTTTGCATTTGTTGCAAAACAAAAAGCTGATTACCTTCGCAATATGAATAATGTAGGAAGTGAAAATCTTTTTCAACAAGTCGTTTCAATGCTTTTGAATCATTTTGACCTTGAGCAGCAAGCATCCGGTATGAATGAAAATGACGTATTGGACTTATTCGCGGTATATAATGATCAACTTATCAGATTGTTATATGAGTTAAAAAATGCTGATGCAGCATATTCCTATGTGAAAACTGATAGGGAATTGCGGCATAAAGTTCCTGACATCTGGCAGCTGCAATGTGAGAGGAGCGCAACTTCGCTATCCGAATGCATGGCAAAACTTCAATTAATTGGAAATTCCATGAACCTGAAATTTCCACAAGTGCATAAATAATCATGGATGAAAAGATATCCGCACATTTGCTTTTTATCATTATTCACCTTAGAAGAAGTTTTTTCTTGGGAAAAATTGATGATTTGGCTTGGTATTATGCTTAATTTTGCTGGGATGAATTTACAAAGTTTAAAAACATTAAAATTATCGATTGCCATGAAAGCAATATCCTTTTTATTCATTGCGATGCTTATCTCATTTTCACAAGTATCAGCACAAGACAGCAATGAATCGGCTGCTGTAAACGGCCCTGAAATAACATTTGATAAAACCGTGCATGATTACGGCGAAATATTTGTTAGTAGCGATGGCAGCTCCGTGTTTGCCTTTACCAATACGGGAAATGAACCCTTAATCTTATCCAGGCCAAGGTCCTCATGTGGATGTACCGTGCCTACCTGGCCAAGGCAACCAATTTTGCCCGGCGAGTCGGATAGTATTACCGTAACTTACAATACGGCAAGGGCCGGACGTATTAACAAATCGGTCATCATCATGTCCAATGCTAAAAATAACAACAGTGTGGCCCTGCGAATAACCGGAAATGTTGTTCAAAAGCCGGAGCCCAAATTGCTTGAAAAAAATGAGGGACTTGTTGCGAGCCCCGGCAACAAATAAACAACAATATATCATTGGAGGACTTTTCCCGGTTTCATAAAGCCGGGATTTGTCTTTTATATACCGTAAAAATCGCGTAACCAAATTTTCAAAACGTAAAGAAGATGCCAAAAATTTCAGCAAAAGGGCGTATGATGCCCGAATCGCCTATCCGTAAACTTGTTCCTTATGCCGAAGCAGCCAAACAGCGTGGTGTAAAAGTGTACCACCTCAATATTGGTCAGCCTGATATTCAAACACCTGACATAGCTTTGGAGGCGCTGCACAATTTTTCTGATAAAGTAATTGAATACAGCCATTCAGCTGGAATTCCTTCCTACAGAAAAAAATTGGCTGAGTACTACAAAAAACATGATATCCATATCACTGCAGACGACATTATTGTAGGAGCAGGTGCCTCAGAAGCCATTTTGTTTGCCTTTCAAAGTATCATGGATGCTGATGATGAAGTAATTATTCCTGAACCGTTTTATGCCAATTACAACGGCTTTGCAATCAATGCAGGTGTGCGTGTTAAGCCCATTTATTCTTCCATCGAAGCGGGATTTGCCTTGCCACCCATAGCTGAGTTTGAAAAGTCGATTACTCCCAAAACAAAAGCCATACTGGTATGCAATCCCAATAACCCAACAGGTTATTTGTACTCCAGGGAAGAATTGGAAACCTTGCGCCAACTGGTACTGAAATATGACCTTTATCTGATCGCAGATGAAGTATATCGTGAGTTTTGCTACGACGGCATCAAACATTATTCCTGTATGCACCTCGAAGGTATCGAGAATAATGTGATACTTATTGATTCTGTTTCAAAGCGTTACAGTGCATGTGGCGTGCGTGTGGGCTGCATGATTTCAAAAAACAAGGAGTTGATGAAAACTGCTTTGAAATTTGCGCAGGCAAGGCTCAGCCCTCCCAGCTTGGGGCAGGTGGTAGCCGAAGCAGCCATCAACACGCCCGATTCCTATTTTGTAGATGTGCTCAATGAATACCTGGCCCGTCGCGATGTGGTTGTAAAAGCCATCAACAATATGCCGGGTGCTTTTTGCCCTGAGCCCAAGGGTGCTTTTTATGTGGTGGCCAAGCTACCTATTGACGATTCAGACAAATTTTGCCAATGGCTCCTCGACTCCTTTGATTATAAAAGGCAAACCGTGATGCTGGCGCCTGCCAGTGGTTTTTATTCAACACCCGGTCGTGGCAAAGATGAAGTGAGGATCAGTTATGTTTTGAACGTAAATGATTTATCAAAATCTATGGAAGCGCTTGAAGAAGCATTATTGATTTATCCCGGTAAGACAAACTAAATTGAAATGATGAACTAAAACTTCATTGGAGTATACAATTTTAATCAAGGTGAAGGCAGAATTGACAATTCGTTAATTACTGCCTTTCATATTTTGACTTACTTTTGTAGCTCATTCCGGAATGGGATTCAGGTATGCATATACTGACAGCACTTCACGGGGTATGATGTTTGATACTGTAAATAAAAATACTGAAATCACCTTATGTTAAGTTTTATAAAAAAAATGTTTGGCGACAAAGCCAGGCGTGACTTAAAAGCCATAAATCCTTTGCTGCAACTAACACTTGAAGCATATAAGAAAATTCAAACGCTTGATAATGATGCCTTGCGCTCCAAAACAAATGAGTTCAAAGCAATGATTGAAGAGAATATTGCTGAGGAGGCGAAACAAATAGAGGACTTAAAGGCTGAAATTGAGGCCAACCCGGATTTGGATGCAGATGCCAAAGAGAAAATTTATCTACAGATAGATAAACTGGAAAAGCTTCAATACGATAAGACCGAAGAAAAGCTGACCGAAATTCTCCCGGAAGCGTTCTCTGTAGTTCGTGAAGTTTCTAGAAGATTCAAGGAAAATGCTGAAATTGAAGTAACTGCCTCCGAACTGGATCGCAATTTTGCCTCAACTCGAGAGCATGTTAGCATCAAAGGTGATAAAGCCATCTACAAAAATTCCTGGTTGGCTGGTGGCAACATCATTACCTGGGATATGGTACACTATGATGTGCAATTGATTGGTGGTATTGTGTTGCATCAAGGCAAGATCGCAGAGATGGCCACCGGCGAAGGTAAAACCCTTGTAGCCACCTTGCCTGTTTATCTCAACGCATTGGCAGGAAAAGGTGTACATATTGTTACTGTGAATGATTATTTGGCCAAACGCGACTCTGAATGGATGGGCGTGATCTACGAATTTCTGGGCCTCACTGTGGATTGCATCGACAAGCATCAACCCAACTCTGCTGAACGACGCAAAGCCTATCTCGCTGATATAACTTATGGTACCAATAACGAATTTGGGTTTGACTATTTGCGTGACAATATGACAGGAAATCCTGACGAGCTTGTGCAGCGCAAACACCATTATACCATTGTGGATGAGGTGGACTCCGTTTTGATTGATGATGCACGTACACCGCTTATTATCAGTGGCCCAACACCGAGGGGCGACAACCAGGAATTCGACGTACTCAAACCAGATGTTACAAAACTTTACAGTGCGCAACGCTCATTGGTGAACAGCATATTGGCAGAAGCGAAAAAACTTTTAAAACAAGGGGCTTCCGATGCAGATACCAAGCGGGGAGGCGAACTGCTTTTAAGGGCATACCGTGGATTGCCCAAAAGTACGCCTTTGATAAAATTCCTGAGCGAAGAGGGCATGCGGAGCCTGATGCAGAAAACCGAAAGTTTTTATTTGCAGGAGAAAGCAAAAAATATGCATATTATTGATGATGAGCTGTTTTTTGTAATTGACGAAAAAAACAATTCGGTAGAGCTTACCGATAAGGGTATCGACCTACTGACCGAATCATACAACGAACCGGAATTTTTTATCTTGCCCGACATAGGTGCTGAGATTGCTGAAATGGGTAAGTTGCAGTTGCCGGAAGACAAGTTGTTGGAGAAAAAGAGCGAGATGATCCGTAATTTCTCTATTAAGTCTGAGCGCTTGCATACGGTACACCAATTGCTGAAAGCATACACCCTTTTTGAAAAAGACGTGGAGTATGTGATCATGGAGAACAAGA
>CAYTUA010000356.1:0-3986 GCA_964440855.1 uncultured Lentimicrobiaceae bacterium | reverse complement strand
AGAAGCCATGCGCCAATATGCTATCGAGGCTTCTATTGCCAAAGTATATGGCTCCGAAGTGCTTGATTATGTAGTGGATGAAGGCGTACAAATTTACGGTGGCATGGGCTATTCTGCCGAAACCCAGGTGGAAAGGGCTTACCGCGATTCGCGCATCAATCGCATCTTTGAAGGTACAAACGAAATAAACCGCATGGTGATTGTGGGCGAAATGCTCAAACGTGCTATGAAAGGCGAGCTCGACCTCTTAACACCGGCCATGGCCGTGGCCAAGGAACTGATGGCCATCCCTGATTTTGGGGCCACCACAACCGATTATTTTGAAGGAAAGAAGAAGAAAATCATCAACTTTAAAAAAGCCATACTGATGGTGGCCGGTGCTGCCGTGCAAAAGTTTACCGACAAATTCGCCGAAGAGCAGGAAATACTCATCAACCTGGCTGATATGGTGATTTATACCTATGCAGCCGAATCCTTGCTGTTGCGCATCGAAAAACAAGCAGGCAAACTCAGCGAAGCCAAATTGACCTTGCTGCAGCATATTGCGGATGTTTATTTTTACGATGTGGCCACACTCATCAACAAACAGGGTGTGGATGCCGTGAATTCCTTTGCCGAATCGGACGAACGACAGGCCATGCTGATGGGCATGAAACGTTTCACCAAAGCGGATATCATCAATCCGGTGGCACTCAGACGAAATATTGCTGAAGAGATTTTCAACAAAGGGAGCTACACTTTTTAACTAATTATTATACAGCAAATTAGTTGATGATTGCAATAGCTGCTGGTGTTGGTTTGGTCCGGTTTTCACCAAATAAACATATGCAGCGGTTGATATATAACATATTTTGCATTATTTTTACCCCTCAACAGCTTGATGTTTGTTGATTAGGCACTTACAATTTATGGAAAAGGCTTGTCTTGCTTGGTTGTAATGGATGTATAAAAAGCGAAAATGGCTAACGAACAATGAAAGAATCTCCGGTAACCAATTTGTTTTCAAACAGTTTCAAATTGAAGCTATACCTTTTGCGTAAGCTTCCATTGGCCTTGATTGCCGGTTTACGGGTTAAGGATTTTGATGGAAAAATAGCTGCGGTTACGGTTCCGTATAGGTATTGGACTAAAAACCCCTTTCGCTCAATTTATTTTGCTGCCTTGAGCATGGCAGCCGAATTGTCATCCGGATTGCTCGCCATGCATCATGTAAGCAGTCAGGATAAAGCCGTATCGATGCTGGTATTGGGTATGCGTGCCGAATTTGTAAAAAAAGCCAAAACCACCACCTGCTTTTTGTGTGAAGACGGCGAGAAAATACAAACAGCTGTAAATGCCTGTTTACAAACTGATGAAGGACAAACGGTTGAAGTTTGCTGCACTGGTTGGGACCAAAACAAGGAAGAAGTTGCAAGGTTTTGGTTTACATGGACTTTCAAACCCAAACAACACAATTAATAACCAACACAATCAATAAAATGGAAATTACCAGAACTTTCGACATTGTGAGCAAAATGCTCGCCGAGTATTCCAAAGAAGATGCCCTTGCCGTAAAGCGGAATGGCCAATGGGAAAAATTCTCAACCGCCGATTACCGAAAAATGGTTGATAACTTCAGCTTTGGATTGATGGCTTTAGGCATTAAAAAAGGCGATAAAATCTTTTCTGTATCCAACAACCGTCCTGAATGGAACATTATGGACATGGGCATGAGTCAGGTGGGTGCTGTGCATGTGCCTGTTTATCCCAACAACAGCGAAGAAGAATATTTGCACATCTTGTCACATTCCGATGCCAGGTTTGTGATTGTTTCGTCTGCTGAATTCTATGAAAGAATAGCCCCTTTGGCAAAAAAAACACCCGGAATTGAAAAGGTTTTTACCATCGACCAAGTGAAAGGGGTGCCTAATTATAGCGAGATCATTGCTTTAGGAGAAAAAAACAACAAAGCCGACGAATTGGAAAAGATAAAAGCATCCATATCAGCCGACGACCTGGTTTCGATAATATATACTTCAGGCACAACAGGCCGCTCAAAAGGGGTGATGCTGAGCCACAACAATTTCCTGTCCAACGTAAGGGCCAGTTTTCACCTGCTTCCGGTGGACCATACCGGACGCTTTTTGAGCTTCCTGCCCTTGTGCCATGTTTTTGAGCGTATGGTAAACTATTTGTTGCAGCACCAGGGCGTTTCAGTTTATTATGCCGAAAGTGTAGAAACCATTGGCGACAACATCCGCGAAACCAACCCGGACGGTTTTGCCGCCGTGCCCAGGGTAATTGAAAAACTGTATGATAAGCTGATGCTCAAAGGCAAAGAGTTGCCCGGCTTGAAAAAAGCCATTTTCTTCTGGGCCGTAAATATTGGCTTGAAGTACGAATTAGGCGGTGCAAATGGTCCTTTATATGCCTTTAAGCGCAAAATTGCCGACAAACTTATCTATAGCAAATGGCGCGAAGCACTCGGTGGCCAGGTGAAAGTAATCGTTTCGGGTGGTGCGGCCCTGCAGCCCAGATTGGCACGTGTGTTCTGCTGTGCCGGATTGAAAATTCAGGAAGGCTACGGGCTCACCGAAACATCTCCCGTTATTGCTGTAAACCACAGTGAGCATCCGCGTTTGCGCTTTGGAACAGTAGGGCCTGTGCTGGACAATGTGGAGGTAAAAATTGCTGAGGATGGCGAAATCCTCATGAAAGGGCCCAGCCTGATGATGGGCTATTACAAAGACCCCGAAAAAACAGCCGAGGTAATCGATGAAGACGGCTGGTTCCATACCGGTGATATTGGGGAGCTGCAGGATTTGAACATCTTAAAGATAACCGACCGCAAAAAGGAAATATTCAAGCTTTCAACAGGTAAATATGTCGCCCCACAAGTAATTGAAAATAAGTTTAAGGAGTCACAGTTTATCGAGCAATTGATGGTGGTTGGTGCAAATGAAAAATTTACCGCAGCCATTATTTCGCCTGCTTTCCATTTTCTTAATGGCTGGGCATTTCTCCACCATGTAAAATACCGCGACACCAAAGAATTGATCAAACACCCCAAAGTGATAGCGCGCATACAGGAAGAGGTTGACAAGGTAAATACCAAGCTGAATGTCCATGAGCAAATTAAGCAGTTTGAGCTCACCTGCACCGAATGGACGCCCGAAACCGGCGAATTGTCGCCCACACTTAAACTCAAACGCAATATCGTGAAGGAAAAATACCGGGTGCTTTTCGACAGGATTTACGGTTATACGGATGCTGAGGGCCACCTGCAGGAACCCAAACCCAATCCGGAAGCAGAATAGTAAACAGCCTGATATGATCTTGCACTGATTTTTAAACAAATAATTTTTAACCCTGGCAGTGGTTCGGGCCCTGCCGGGGTTAATACCTTATCAGCTATGAACCAACAAAATACAATCACCAAATTGTTCAACATTCGATACCCGATCATTCAGGCCGGTATGATTTGGTGCAGTGGTTGGAAACTGGCATCTGCTGTGAGCAATGCCGGCGCGCTTGGCCTGATCGGAGCAGGCTCCATGTACCCTGATGTGTTTTCCGAACATCTGCACAAATGCAAAGCTGCCACCGACAAGCCTTTTGGGGTGAATGTACCGCTGCTTTACCCACAAACCGATGAACTGATCGAAATCATTTTACGCGAAAAGGTGCCCATTGTTTTTACTTCGGCTGGCAATCCGGCAAAATATACAGCTGTGCTCAAAAGGGAAGGTGTGAAGGTGGTTCACGTAATTGCCAACCGCAAATTTGCCATAAAGGCTGCCGATGCCGGTGTGGATGCATTGGTAGCAGAAGGGTTTGAAGCCGGCGGGCACAATGGAATGGAAGAAACCACCACCATGACATTGATTCCACTCATCCGCCGATCTATAGACTTGCCGCTGATAGCCGCCGGAGGAATCGCCACAGGAAGACAAATGCTGGCTGCTTTTGCACTGGGTGCCGATGGGGTGCAAGTAGGCTCGCTTTTT